>JAPUKG010000427.1 GCA_027295775.1 Pseudomonadota bacterium | reverse complement strand
GGGACTTTCCCCCGCGTTCGCCGGCTCCCCACGGCCCGGTCCGGGAAGCGGGAACCAGCTGTAGCTTTTCGGACCGGTTTTTGCGGCGCCGTCGCGCCGCGAGTACAGTAGCGCCCGCGATCATGGAGCTTTACGTCGGCGTCATCGGGATCATCGCGGGTGTCTTCGTCGTCATCTTCGGCGGCAGGGGCTTGGTAGACCTCGTCCGGGGTTACTCGGAGCGGAGGCGCGGCCGGCTGGCCGCCGCCGATGGTTCGCCTGGCGCGGGGGAGCCAGGCGGGGTGGCCGCCGCGACCACCATCGCTGAAAAGCCGCCCGAGTCCGCCGGGCCCACACCCGCGGTCCCAATCGTCGAGCCCGACCCGGTGTACCGCCGCACCTTCGTCGGCCGCGACGCGGAGCTCAAGCAGCTCCACGACGCCTTCGACGAGGCCATGGCCGGCCACGGCTCGCTCGCGATGGTCGTCGGCGAGCCCGGCATCGGGAAGACGTCGCTGTGCGAGCAGCTCGCCGCGCACGTGCTGGAGAAGGGCGGCAAGACCCTGGTGGGCCACTGTTACGAGGAAGGCTCGCTGAGCCTGCCGTACCTGGCCTTCGTCGAGGCCGTCCGCTCGCACGTCCTCGTCCTCGAGCCGGAGGACTTGAAAGCCCAGCTCGGGCAAGGAGCCGACGAGCTCGCGCGCGTCGTGCCGGAGATCCGCGAGCGGATGCAGGTCGAGCTGGCACCGATCGGCGATCCCGAGGAGGAGCGCTATCGTCTCCTCCAGGCCGCCTCCGACTTCCTCCGCAACGCCGCCGCCGCCCAGCCACTGCTCGTCGTGCTCGAAGACCTGCACGACGCGGACCGGGGCACGCTGGAGATGCTCACGCACCTGGCGCGGAACCTCTCGGGCTCGCGGCTGCTAGTCATCGGCACGTATCGCGACGTCCAGGTCAGCCGCACACACCCGCTAGCCGGTGCCCTGGCAGAGCTGCGGCGCGTCACCAGCTTCGAGCGCATCCCGCTCCGTGGCCTGAGCCAGGACGAGGTGCATCGCATGCTTCAGACGATCGCCGGGCACGAGGTGCCGTGGCGGTGGGCGGAGGTCGTCCACCGGCAGACCGAGGGCAACCCGCTGTTCATCCAGGAGGTGATGCGCTATCTGGTCGAGGAGGGGCTGCTGGCCCGTGAGGAGGGCGAGCTTCGACGCGTGGGCGACGAGGCCCTGGCCGGCCGTATCCCCGAGGGGTTGCGGGACGTCATCGGCAAGCGCATGGCGCGGCTCAGCGAACAGGCCAACCAAGTGCTGTCGGTGGCTGCTGTCATCGGTCGCGACTTCAGCCTGGACGTGCTCCAACGGGTCCTGGGACGCTCTGAAGAGGAGTTGTTCGAGGCGATCAGGGAGGCCCTCGCCACCGTCGTCGTAGAGGAGCGCATGACCGTGGGGGCGTTGGTCTCGTACCGGTTCACCCACGCTTTCTTCCGCCAGACGCTCTACGAGGAGATGATCGCGCCCGAGCGCATCCGGCTCCACCAACAGGTCGCACGGGCGCTCGAGGAAACCTATGCCGACGAGGTCGAGGCCCACGCGTCCGAGCTGGCCGAGCACTCCTCTTACTCGTCCGACCCGGCCGACCTGTCCAAGGCCGTCGAGTACGGCGAGATGGCCGCGCGTCAGGCGGTCGGCATGTACGCCTACGGCGAAGCCGTCCGGTTGCTGGAGCAGGCCCTCCGGGTGCAGCAGGTGCTCGGGCCCGGGGACAAGGCGAGGCGCTGCGACCTGCTGCTCGCCCTCGGCGAGGCCATGCTACCGGGTGGCGAGCCGATGGCGGCCGCCGAGAAGATTGCGCCCGAGGCGTTGGAGCTGGCGACTGCGCTGGAGGACAACCACCGGGCGTCTCAGGCGTGCCTGATCGCCCTGCGTGGGCTGCGGCGGTACGGATCCGCGGCCGCGGAGGCGACCACCAAGTACCTCGAATGGGTCGAGCGAGCTGACCGCCACACAGCCCCCGGTACTCCCGAACGGGTGGAGGTGGACTCTAGCCTGGCGAACGCCGGACTGGCGGCCGGTCACTGGCGCGAAGCCGTGGCGCTGCGCCGAAAAGCCCTCGCGGCGGCTCGCCAGCTTGGGGACCCGGAGACCTTGTTCTCGGCCGCTTGGCCACTGTTCCATCCCGTGTGGCTCCCGCAGCAGAGAGACGAGCGCCTGGCGCTTGCCGAGGAGTTCACGACCCTGCCGCGGACCGGCGTCTCTGCGGCCACGCTCGGGCGTGTCCTTTTCATGGGTGGCGTGGCCTTCATGCACGACGGAGACCGTGAACGGGCGGAGCAGGTCTGGCGGCAGCTGGCCGACCTGGGGGCACGCACGAGGGACCCGGAGGCCCTGATGCGGCCGCTGCACGCCGAAGGGCTGCTCATGTTCCTGGACGGGCGCCTGGAAGAGGCAGTGGAAACGGGAGCGCGCATCCGGGCTCTAGGAGAGGACCTGGGTGCCCCGGTCACCGCTCAGGCGTTCGCGGCCCAGGTCGCCAGCATTCCGCTCTCCCACTTGGGGCGCGTAGACCGGGAGATGCTCAGTGGGTCGGACGCGATGCGAGGTGCCCAGAACTCCCTTGCTCTGGCACGTTCAGGCGAGCGGGAGCCCGCCCTCGCCGCACTCGACGAATTCCGCCCTCGATTCCGCGTTCCGCCTGGGGAGAGCGAGCTGGCGACCAACGCGCTGAACGCGCTGCTCGACGTGAGCGTCCTCGTGCGAGACACGGAAGCGGCTAGGCACCTGATGCCGCATCTCGCGAGCCTCTCGCGCATGGTGGTGCCGGAAGCGGGCTCCCAGCTCGGCTGCGCGGCCCGCCATCTCGGCGCCGCCGCGGCAATGCTCGACAAGCTGGACGACGCCCGCGCGTACTACGCGGACGCGATCGAGGTCTGCGAGCGGGTCCGCTTCCGGCCGGAGCTCGCCCTCACGCGCTTGCAGCTCGCCGAGCTGCTGCTGGACCACTACCCGGACGAGCGCGACGAGGCCATCGAGCACCTCGACTTCGCCATCGCCGAGTTCCGTGAGATGAAGATGGCCCCATCGCTGGAGAGGGCCGAGGCGCTCAAGGCCCCAAACTAGCTAAAGCTAATCACCGCTCCCGATGGTCTCGGCCAGCCGTGGGCTCCGCGAACTCGTAGCATTTCGGACCTGTTTTGCCGCGTTGCCGCGTCGCGAGTACATTAGCGCCCGCGAGGATAGCCTGGGCTCAGGAGGCATGGTCATGTGGTACGTCGAGAAGCTGGACCCCGAGGTAGAGATCGTGCTGGTGCGTGAGGGGCCCTTCGAGCACGAGGCCGATGCCGTCGCGGACGCCGAGAAGCGAAGCAAGGACTGGCGCGTCGTCTCGTCGAGCGAGGAGCTGGAGACCGGGGTCGTTGTGTAGCCGGCGGCCGCCCGGCGCTGCCCTGCCGGCCGTGGCAACTCGGTTCACACTTCCAACGCCACCCGGATGTTAGCGCCAAGGGGTGAACATGCCCATGTTCGTGCAATGGTGAGTACGGTTCATCGGGCACCGCCGGCACGGCGGTCGACGCCTTCACGTCGCCTGACCCCGCGACCGTAGCCTCGAATCCGAGCGACGACAGGAGCTCGTGCTGGAGCGGCGTATCGTTCGGGCTTGAGGGCGCGGCTGACGGGGGCGTGCCCTCAAGCTAGCAGCAGGTCCCGGGTTTCGTGCGACGCGGGTCGGCTCCGCCGGTCGGGAGCTAGCGCTTGTTGCCGGCCGGCGCCCGTTCCGGCGAGGGCTGCATCCTCATCTCCAGCAGTTCTGCGATGGTGGCGCCCAGGTGATCGACGGCCGCTGCGTGCCGGTCCGCGACGGGCGGCGAGAGTTCAACGTCGTCACCTCGGTGCTCAAAGGCGCCGTGACACGAGGGCGGCAGGCGTAAGATACGCGGCGTCCCCAGACAGAGGCTGACTTCGATGAGAGTTCTGTCCGAT
>JAPUKG010000426.1 GCA_027295775.1 Pseudomonadota bacterium | reverse complement strand
ATCCGGATGACCTCGGTCTCGGTGCCGTTGAAGCGAATCAGCCGGGTCTTCCCGCGCCGCGAGAAGAGCGTGGTCCCCCCGGCCTGGGCCATCGCCTCGATGACGCGAGTCTCCTTGTCGAGCTCGATCCGCTGGCCTTCGCCCTGGTCCTTGAAGATCACGACCGAAGAGGCGCGCGCCCGGTCCACGGAGACGGTCACGTTGGCGCTGCGCTTGTAGCGGGCGATCCGCTGCTGAATGTCCGCAGCGACCTCTTCCGTCGTGCGGCCGGCGGCCTGCACGTCGCCGATCAGATTGACCGAGATCCGGCCATCCGGTCGCACCACCACGTCCTCCTGCACGATGGCGGGGTCCGGGAGGATGCGGATGGTGAGGTTGTCCGGGGCGCCGATCCGGTAGACCTCCAGGACCGGAGCCTCCGGCAGCGACTTGACCGCGCAGCCCGTCCCCGCGGCGGCCGAGGCCAGAAGCAGAACGCAGAGCGAGAGCCTGGATGCGATTGCCCGCACGTCGTCACCCCCCCAGGTGAGCGCCCCGAGTCGGGCGCCTCGGCAGGCTACCGGAAGCGCGGCCCACCAGCGAGGCCGGCTGCGCTTCAGGCGGACTCTTCCCCGCCCGCGTCGTCGCCGCTCAAGAACTCGAAGCGGGTCCGTCCGATCTGGATCTCGTCGCCGGGCTCTAGCGTGGCGGATCGCACCCGCTTGCCGTTGACCTTCGTGCCGTTCGTCGACTGGAGATCCTCCACCGTGTACGTGCCCTCCTGCTCGTCGAACAGGATGAGGGCGTGCTCGCGGCTGATGCCCTCGTCGAGGAGCGTGATGTCCGTGGTGGGGTTGCGGCCGATCAGGGTCTCTTCGGAGTCGAGCTCGTAGCTCATGCCCTCGAAGCCGCCGTTGCGGATGACCAGTCGCCCCCCCAGAGTCGCCACGTCCGGGGCATCGGCGACCGGGGCCCGAGGCTTGAGGGTCGCGGGGAGGCAGCGGAGGTCAGAGCTTCCGGTGGCTCAGGGCGGGCACGCTCCGGCGGATGCGATCCTGGTCCTCGGGCCGGCAGTCCGCCACGATGACCCCGGGTCGGTCGGTGGCCTGGGCCAGGACCAGCCCCCACGGATCCAGGATGAGCGAACGGCCGTAGCTGGCGCGGTCCGGACCGTGCCGCCCGCACTGGGCTGGCGCCAGCACGAAGGCCTGATTCTCGATGGCCCGGGCGCGGAGGAGCACCTCCCAGTGATCGCGCCCTGTGTGGGGCGTGAAGGCGCTGGGCACCGTGATCCAGCGCGCGCCCCGGTCCGCCATCTGGCGGTACAGCTCCGGGAAGCGCAGGTCGTAGCAGATCGAGAGGCCCAGGGGACCGAAGGGCGTGTCCGCGACCACGACCTCCTCGCCCGGGGCCACGGTGTCCGACTCCCGGTAGTCGCCGCCGCCCTCGGCGGCCAGGTCGACGTCGAATAGATGCATCTTCCGGTAGTGGGCCGCGATCCTTCCGGTCGGCGAGACGAGGGGACTGGTGTTGTAGACGCGCTCGTCGCCCGGGATCGCCTCGGGAAAGGTGCCCCCCAGCAGCCAGATGCCGTGCTCCCGCGCCAGTCCGGACAGGACCGACACGATCTCGCCGTCGAAGCCCTGGGCACACGGGAAGCGCAGTCCCTCCCGGCGCAGGTACGCGAAGTTCTCGGGCAGGGCGACCAGCTCGGCGCCCTGGGCCGCGGCCGACTCGACGAGCTCTGTCGCCGCCTTCAGGTTGGCGGCGAGATCGTCGCTGGAGGTCATCTGCACGACGCCGACGCGCACGACCCTAGGGTAGCCCGGGGGCTCTCTCCTGGGGGCGGGTGGGGGTCGTCCAGCCTACGGCCGGAACTCGCCGGGATCGACGCCCGTGCGCCGGATGACGTCGTAGAAGTCCTTGCGGTCCTTCTTGGCCAGGCGAGCCGCGCGGCTGATGTTGCCGTTGCAACGCCTCAGCAGGCCCTCGACGTAGCGGGTCTCGAAGCCGCGCTTCGCCTCCTTGAACGACGGCACGTCCTCCCCGTCGATGGCCAGCACCAGGGCCTCCACCGAGATGGCGCCGTCGCCCGCCAGCTTGACGGCCTGGCGGACCCGCTCGCGCAGCTCGCGCACGTTGCCGGCCCAGGTCTCCTCGACCAGGCAGCGGCGGGCGTCGGCGGTGAAGCCCACCGGCTCGAGGTCCTCCTCGCCGGCGGCCTCGGCCAGGAAGTGCACGGCCAGGGGCAGGATGTCCTCCGGACGATCTGCCAGCGCCGCCACCGTGACCGTGCTCGCGCCCAGGTCGCCGAATAGCGAGGCGTCGCCGGTGCGCGCCGTCGCGATCACGCGCGCCTTGACGGGAGCGCTCTCGCTCACGCCCTCCCGGCGGTAGCGGCCGGCCTTGAGGCTCTGGAGGAGCGTCTCGCGCACGCTGGCGGCCAGCCGGTCGATTCCCAAGAGGATCAAGCTGCCGCCCTCGGCGTGCGCCAGCGCGCCGTCGTGGCCGCCGGACAGGAGCGGCTCCGCCGACGCGGAAGCGCCAAACAGCTCTCGCGACTGGACGAGCTCGCGCGTGCCCGATACCGAGAAGGTCACCGCCGGTCCGGACGCCTGGCTGCTCCAGCTGTGGATCGCGCGCGCGACGTGGGCCTTGCCGGCGCCCGGAGGGCCGGTGATCAGGACCGGCGCGTCTCCACGAGCCACGCTCGAAGCCTGCTCCAGTGTTTCCTGGGTCGCGCTGCTCGAGCCGACGATGCGATCGCCGCGGCGACGTCCGATCGGCCGACTCGGATGCAGATCGGCAGCCCCAGCTTCAGTCATGGCACAATGCCCCCAGAGTTGTGCGTTCCCTACAAGAGAAGGTCCTGCGAGAAATATTGAGATTTCGGCCTCTTGTCAATTACTTTTGCGGGTCGTCGAAGTGGGCCCGGGACGGCCCCAGAAGCATTCCGGGGTCATGGCCCGCGCCCGGGCGGTCCCAGAACTTCATGTGAATCCGCAGAAGAGGCCAGGTGAGCGGCGAAAACACACCGGAATCAGAGGGGAGGGCGCGCCGGCGGCAGGCCCGCGCCGAGCCTCCTCGCGCCACCGGGGGGCGGGGACGGATCCGGCTGCTGCCCGACGCGCTGGTGGATCAGATCGCCGCCGGAGAGGTGGTGGAGCGCCCGGCCTCGGTGGTGAAGGAGCTGATCGAGAACGCGGTGGACGCGGGCGCCACGCGGCTGCGCGTCGAGGTGCGCGGCGGCGGCATCGACTGGATCGCGGTGGGCGACGACGGCTGGGGCATGAGCCCCGAGCAAGCCCGACTGTGTCTGCAGCGACACGCGACGAGCAAGATCCAGTCGAGCGAAGACCTCGCACGCATCGCGAGCTTCGGTTTTCGCGGCGAGGCGCTGCCGTCGATCGCGTCGGTCTCGCGGCTGCGCCTCGTGACCCGCGAACGCGGCGCCGCGGAGGCGTTCGAGGTTCGGGTCGATGCGGGACGGATCGAGTCGGCGCGTCCCTGCGGCGGCGCCATCGCGGCGGGAACGCGCGTCGAGGTCGCGGATCTGTTCGCCGCGGTTCCCGCGCGGCGGAAGTTCCTGAAGAGGCCGGCCACCGAGTGGAGTCACGTGGCGGGCTGGCTGACGCGCTGCGCGCTCGCTCTCCCGGAGATTGCCTTCGAGGTCCAGCGCGACGACCGTCCGGCCCTGGTGTGGCCCGCCACCGACGATCCCCTCGACCGGATCGCGGCGGTCCTGTCCGAGGACGAAGCGGCTGCGCTCGTGCGCATCGAGCGCCGTTACGAGAGGGAAGGGGGGGGCGCGGCGCTCGAGGGCTTCGTCTCGTCGCCGGAGCGGACGCGTCCCAACACGGGCGGCATCCACATCTTCGTGGGAGGGCGGCCCGTTCGCGACCGGCTCCTGCGCCACGCCCTGCTCGAGGTGTACCGGGACCTGCTGCCGCGCGGACGCTTCCCCACGGCGCTTCTGTTCCTGGAGATTCCGCCCGGCGAGGTGGACGTGAACGTGCACCCGGCCAAGTGGGAGGTGCGCTTCAGCGATCCCCAGGCGATCCATCAGCTGGTGCGGCGCGGAGTGCGCGAGGCCATCGAGGCGCGCCGCTGGCTGGGCGCGGGCGGGGCGGCGGCGGCCGGCGCGATGGGCCGGGCGCCCGCGGACCGGGTGGCAGACCGCGCCGCCGGGGCGGAGACCACGGACTGGATCTTCGCCCGGCCGATCGTGTCCGCCGAGCGTTCCGAGGAAGCGCCGGCGGGCGAGCCCGAACACGACCGCCGCCTCCGCTTCGGCGAGCTCCGTCTCGTGGGGCAGCTGCTGGCCAGCTACTTGCTGGTCGAGGGGAAGGACGGGCTCCTGCTGGTGGACCAGCACGCGGCCCACGAGCGCGTGTTGTACGAGCGGCTGCGCGCCGAGTGGCTCGACCGCGGCGTCGAGCGCCAGGGGTTGCTGGCGCCCAGTCCGGTGGAGCTCGAGCCGGAGTCGGTCGCGGTGCTCGATCGGGAGAGAGAGCGGGTGTCGCGTCTGGGCTTCGACGTCGAGCCCTTCGGCGAGACCAGCGTGGTGCTGCGCGCGATCCCCGCGCTGCTCGCCGGGCGCGAGCCGCGCGCGTTGCTGCGCGATCTCGCGCGGGAGCTGGGCGCCGGGGGAGACGGGGACGGGGGAGCGGACGGAGCGGGGGAGGTGCGTCTCCTGGCCGCGGCGGATCGCGTCTTCGCCAGCCTGGCCTGTCACAGTGCGCGTCGCGCGGGCGATTCCCTGGAGCCGCGCGAGCAGCAGGGCATCCTCGACGCCCTGGACGCGATCCCGTGGGCGCCGACCTGTCCCCACGGCCGACCCGTGGCGGTGGCGATCGAGCTCGGCGAGATCGAGCGGCGCTTCGGGCGACGCTAGTGCCGGGCGTGGTGATCGTGGTGACCGGGCCGACCGCGGCCG
Source organism: Pseudomonadota bacterium (assembly GCA_027295775.1). Taxonomy (GTDB): domain Bacteria; phylum Myxococcota_A; class UBA9160; order UBA9160; family UBA4427; genus JAPUKG01. Next base: position 3,914 of record JAPUKG010000426.1, on the reverse strand, counting down.
GCAAGACGCCGCTCGCCATCGAGATCGCCCTGCGCTTCGGCGGCGAGATCGTGAACGCCGACTCGATGCAGGTCTACCGGCACCTGGACATCGGCACCGCCAAGCCGAGCCTCGAGGAGCGGGCCCGCGTTCCCCACCATCTCTTCGACGTGGTGACGCCCGACGTTCGCTACAGCGCCGGTCGCTACGCCCGGGAGGCGCGGTCCGCGGCCGAGGCGATCCACGCGGCCGGCGCGGTCGTGGTGCTGACCGGCGGAACGGGTCTCTACATTCGCGCCTTCCTGCAGGGCATGGTCGTCGATGCGGAGGTCGATCCGGAGATCCGCGCCGGCCTGGAGCGGCAGCACGAGCAGGCGGTTGGAGAGGGGGATCCGGACCGGCTCCACCGCCGGCTCTGCGAGCTCGATCCCGAGGCCGCCGCGCGGGTCCACCCCAACGACGCGCGCCGCACGCTGCGCGCCCTCGAGATCCTGGAGCAGCAGGGCGAGCGCGCATCGAGCTTGCGCCGGCGCCATGGCTTCGCGGATCGCCCGTACCGGAGCCTGCACCTCGCCATCGATCCCGGGCGCGAGGCGCTGGGGCCGCGCGTCGATCGGCGCTGCCACGCGATGATCGAAGGCGGGCTGCTCCAGGAGGTCCGCGATCTCCGCGAGCGCGGCTACGGCCCGGAGCTTCGGTCGATGCAGGCCATCGGGTACCGGCACTTGAACGCGGTCGTCGAGGGGTCGGACACGCTCGTCAACGCAGAGCGGGCGATGCGCCGCGACACGCGGCAGTTCGCACGGCGTCAGCGCACCTGGCTGCGCAAGGTGGAAGAGGCGGAGTGGTGGAATCCGGAGGACGAGAAGGGAATCCTGGATCGGGTCGAGGGGTTCCTTCGGGCGAACCCCTGAACCCTCCTCCCCCCTAGTAGGACGGCCCCTGGTAGGCGATACCGAACTTGACGTCGATCACGCCGTTCTCCCACTCGACGAGGGCGCTGCTGTTGTCGACGGGGTCGTAGAGCGGATCGAGGTCGGCCTCGAAGGGGAGCAGGAAGATGCCGGGGATCAGCTGCAGCGCGCCGGTGATGGTGCGAACGGAGCTGGCGCCCACCTGGACGCCCAGCATCCAGAGATAGCCCGGAACGGTGTAGGCGACGCGCACGCCGGTGGTGTCGTCGATGTCCTTTAGGTTTCGGTAGAGCGTCATGCCGACCACGACCGGCGAGCAGATCAGGTCGAGGGGCGCCTGCAGGATGTTGCCGATGGAGCGGCCCAGCGTCCGGTAGGACGCATTCGCTGCGGACGGGATGGCGAGCAGCGCACACGCAATCACGGCGGCCGTGAGCCGGCGGCGCGCGGTGGTCCGGTTTCGCCAGGTCCGGTTTCGCGTTAGGGGGGTCACTCGCTTTCCTCCCGGCCGCGCTGCCCGGCCGGGCCGCGGGCGCAACCTTTGCTCGAGAACCAGACTAAACGGGCGCGGAGTGGCTTGTCAAGCAGTCCGGACCGGGCAAAAGACTCGCGATGACGGGAATTTGTGCCACATCTTGCGAGCCGGCCGGCGACCCGAGGCGGCTGCCCGGCGGCCGGGGAGGCGGCTACCCTCCCGTCCCCCATGGCGACTCGATCCACACCGCCCCTGGTGGCGATCGTCGGCCGGCCCAACGTTGGGAAGTCGACGCTCTTCAACCGCTACGCCGGGCACCGCCGCGCCCTGGTGTACGACACGCCGGGCATCACCCGCGACCGCATCGCGGAGGAGGTCACCATCGCGGGCCGCCGCGTGCGGCTGGTCGACACCGCGGGCCTCGATCCGGACGCACCGGGGGAGGCCGATCTCGGCGAGGCGGTGCAGGCCCAGGCGCGCTCGGCGGTGGCGGATGCCGACGCGATCCTGTTCGTCGTCGACGGCGCCGCCGGCCTGCTGCCCGAGGACGAGGCGATCGCGCGCACCCTGCGGCGGGCGACGGTTCCGCTCGCGGTCGCCGTCAACAAGGTCGACGTCCCCGCTCACGCCCGCCGCGTCGATGAGTTCCACAAGCTCGGGCTCGAGCCGCTGCGCGCTGTGTCCGCGGAGCACGGCGGGGGCGCCTTCGATCTGCTCGAGGAGTTGGTCGCGGCGCTGCCCGCGCAGGAGGGCGCCGACGAGGACGGGGAGCCCGAGGCGTCCGACGAGATCCGCGTGGCCATCGTCGGCCGCCCCAACGTCGGCAAGAGCTCGCTCGTGAACCGCCTGCTGGGCGAGCAACGCGTGGTCGTATCGAGTGTTCCGGGCACGACCCGGGACGCCATCGACATCCGCATCGAGCGCGACGATGGCGTCTTCGTGCTGGTGGACACGGCGGGCCTGCGCCGACCGGGCCGGCGCACACGGACCGCCGAGCGGGGCAGCGCACTGATGACCGTGCGCTCTCTCGACCGCGCCCAGGTCGCGCTGCTGCTGATCGACGCGGAGGAGGGCTTCACGGACCAGGACGCCAGGGTGGGCCACCTGGTGCGCGAGCGCGGCTGTGCGGTGGCGGTGCTGGCCAACAAGTGGGACCGCGTGTCGGCGGAGCGGGGCGAGTCGATCCTCGAGGCGATTGGCCACGGCCTGCGTTTCATGGCCGACACGCCGGTCGTGAGCGTCTCGGCCCGCACCGGGGCCCGGGTGAACCGCATCTGGCCCCTGGTGACCGACCTGGTTCGCGCGGGGGAGCGACGCATCCCCACCGCCGAGCTCAACCGCTGGCTCGAAGAGGCGGTACGCCGCCACGAGCCCTCCATGGCGCGGCGGGGGACGTCGCGGCGCCCGATCAAGTTCTTCTACGGCACCCAGACCGGGGTGAACCCGCCGACCTTCCTGCTGTTCTGCACCGAGCCGAAGGCGATCACCGCCGCGTACCGGCGCTTCCTCGAGAACCGGCTGCGCGAGCGCTTCGACCTGGCCGGGACCCCGGTGCGGCTGCGTCTGCGCGCGCGAACCCGGGACCGCGTCTCCTGACGAGCGAAGCGCCCGGGCTTCGGAACGGCGAGCGAAGTACGGAAGGACCGATACAATCCCGCGCCGAGGGGGAGGGGGGCGAGGCAGGGTGGCGCGGAAGAAGGACAGGACGGGGCGGACCCTCGACGAGCTCCAGAGCGCGGGGGATCGACTCGCCGGGTGGGCCAGCGACAACCGTGTGCTGCTGTTCGGCGCCGCGGTCGGCATTCTGGCCGCGGCGGGTCTGTACGGCTTCGTGCAGTCGCTGCGCGAGGACGCCCGCCTCGAGGCTTCCGCCGCGCTGGCCTTGGCCGAGCAGGGATTCCGAGAGGCGATGGGAACCCCGGCGGAGTCGCTCCTGGTGACCGAGCCCGCCAACCCGGAGACCGCCCGCAAGGCCCGGGCCGAGTACGTCGAGCGCTTCGAGGCCGTGGCCGAGGAGCACGCCGGGACGGCGGCGGGTGCGCTGGCAGCGCTGCGCGCCGGGGCCCTCCAGGCAGCACTCGGCGAGCGGGAGGCGGCCATCGCCCAGTGGCGGGCCGCCGCCGACGGCCTCGATGCGGACGAGCCGGTCCGGGCGCTCCTCGTGGTGCGGGCGGCCGCTGCCCACGAAGAGGAAGAGCGCTGGATCGAGGCGGGGGAGCTCTACGAAGAGGCCTCCGACGTCGTGGGTTATCCCCTCCGGTACAAGGCGCTCGCCGATGCCGCCCGCTGCTACGCCACTGGCGGGGATCCCGATCGAGCGCTCCAGGCCTTCGAGCGCCTGCAGACGGAGGCGCCCGACGAGCGCATCGCCGAGCACATTGAGGGCCAGCTCTCCGAGCTGAAGATGGCTCGATCCCTCTGAGCTCCGCTCGCGTTGGGGGGCCCATAGGCCCTGTCTCTCGGCGGTCCACACGGCGCTCGCTGCCAGGTTTCCGCTCTTTCCGATACGTCCGATAAGATAGATTATGTCAAGTAACGAAGGGATC
>JAPUKG010000425.1 GCA_027295775.1 Pseudomonadota bacterium | reverse complement strand
CGTGCACTCCCCCTGAACCGCCCCGCCACCGGATTGCTCGTCCTCGTCCTGCTGGCGGCTCCCGCCGCCGCCTCCGCGCGGACCTTCAAGATCGCGACCCTGTCTCCGGACGGCACCGCGTGGATGGAGGAGATGCGCAAGGGAGGCGTGGAGATCGAGAGGCGGACCGAGGGCCGGGTCAAGATCAAGTTCTATCCCGGCGGGGTGATGGGCAGCGACCAGACCGTGCTGCGGAAGATCCGCGTGGGCCAGCTGCACGGCGGCGCGTTCCCAGGCGGCGCCCTGGTCGAGGTCTACAACGACATGCAGATCTACAGCCTGCCGTTCCTCTTCCGCTCCCTGGCCGAGGTCGACTACGTCCGCGAGCGCATGGATCCGCTGATCCGAGCCGGCCTGGAGAAGCGCGGCCTGGTGGCGGTCGGCCTCTCCGAGGGCGGCTTCGCCTACCTGCTGTCCTCCCATCCCCTGGAGAGCCGCGACGACCTCAGCGGTCGGAAGGTCTGGATTCCCGAAGGCGACGAGATCAGCCGTATCGCGCTCGAGACCGGCGGCATCTCGCCAGTGCCGCTACCGCTCTCCGACGTCTACACCGGTCTGCAGACGGGCCTCATCGACACCGTCGCGTCCTCGCCAATCGCCGTGATCGCCCTGCAGTGGCACACGAAAGTCGGTTACCTCACGGACGTTCCGCTGATGTACCTGTTCGGCACCCTGGCGCTGGACAAGAAGAGCTTCGGAAAGCTCTCGAAGGGCGACCAGGCGATCGTGCGCGAAGTCCTGGGCGCGACTTTCGAGCGCCTCGACCGGGACAACCGCAAGGGCAACGAGGCCGCCAGGGACGCGCTCCAGAACCAAGGCATCGAGTTCGTCAGTCCGACGGACGAAGAGCGGGATCGCTGGCGGTCGATCGCCGCGGAGGCCATCGTGAAGTACAAGGGCCGGAACCTCTACAGCGAAGAGATGTTCCAGGTCATCCAGGGGCACCTGCGCGACTACCGCCAGGGCATCGCGGGCAACGTTGCCCCCTGAGCCCAGGGCCTCGCTGCTCCAACGCGGCCTCGGCGGGCTCCACCGCGTCGAAGACCTGGTCCTCGCACTGCTGCTGTCCGCGATGATCTTGATCGCGTCGGCGCAGATCGCCCTGCGCAACCTCTTCGACGCCAGCCTCGTGTGGGGCGATCCGTTCCTGCGGATGCTGGTGCTCTGGGTGGGGCTGCTGGGCGCGCTCGCGGCGAGTCGCGGCAACCAGCAGATCACCGTGGACGTGCTCTCGCGTCTGCTCACCGGACGCCTGCTGGGCGGGGCGCGGGCCACCGCGAGCCTGTTCACCGCCGCCGTCTCCGGCGTCCTCGCGTTCCACGCCGGGAGGTTCGTGGCCTTCGACCGCGAAGCCGGGGTGAAGGCGGTGGCGGCGCTCCCCGCCTGGCTCTTCGAGATCGTCATGCCCGTCGCCTTCGCTCTGATCGCCGTGCGCTACCTCCTCCAGACCGCCTCGCATCTGCGCGACGTCTGGCAGAACGAGGTCGCGGAGTGATCGCCGGCGCGCTGCTCCTGCTGCTCGCCCTGCTCGGCGCGCCGCTGTTCGCCGTGATCGCCGCCAGCGCACTCCTGGGCTTCCACTCCGAGGAGATCGACCTCTCGGTGGTCGCCATCGAATTCTACCGGCTGGCCGAGATGCCGGTGCTGCTCGCCATCCCCCTCTTCACCTTCGCGGGCTATGTGCTGGGCGAGAGCCAGGCGGCCCAGCGCCTCGTGCGTCTCACCGACGCGCTGTTGGGTTGGCTGCCGGGCGGCCTCGCCATGGTGGCGGTCGCGGCGTGTGCGCTCTTTACCGCCTTCACCGGCGCATCGGGCGTCACCATCGTCGCGCTGGGCGCACTGCTCTATCCGGCCCTCCGCCAGAAGGGCTACACGGATCGCTTCAGCCTCGGCCTGGTCACGACCTCGGGGAGCCTCGGGCTGCTGTTCGCGCCGGCGCTGCCGCTCATTCTCTACGGCGTGGTCGCCCAGCAGATGGCGCTCGACACGCCCGTCCGCATCGACGACATGTTCCGCGCCGGTCTGCTGCCCGGCCTGCTGATGCTCGTGATGCTGTGCGCCTGGTGCGCCTGGCAGAGCCGGTCGCTGCCCCCATCGACCACGCGCTTCTCGGGGCCCGAGGCCAAAGCGGCGCTGCGCGACTCGCTCTGGGAGCTGCCGCTCCCCGTGATCGTGCTCGGCGGCATCTACGGCGGGGTGTTCGCCATCTCCGAGGCCGCCGCGGTGACCGCCCTCTACGTGCTCGTCGTCGAGGTCGCCATCCGACGGGAGATCCCGCTGGCGAAGCTACCCGAGGTGATGCGCCAGTCCATGGTGCTGGTCGGCGGGATCCTGATCATCCTCGGCGTCTCCCTGGCCTCGACCAACTACTTGATCGACACGGAGGTGCCCACGCGCCTGTTCGGCTTCATCCGCGAGCACATCTCCAGCAAGTGGACCTTCCTCATCCTGCTGAACCTCTTCTTTCTCGCGCTGGGGATGATCCTCGACATCTTCTCGGCCCTGATGATCGTGGTGCCGATCGTGCTCCCGATCGCGCTCGGCTACGGGATCCACCCGGTGCACCTGGGCATCGTCTTCCTGGCCAACATGCAGATCGGCTACTTCACGCCGCCGGTGGGCATGAACCTGTTCATCGCGAGCTACCGCTTCGACCGCCCGGTGATGGAGCTCTACCGCGCGACCCTGCCCTTCTTCTTCATCCTGCTGGCCGCGGTCCTGATCATCACCTACTGGCCGGCCCTCAGCCTGGTGCTGCTGCGCTAGCTAGCTGCACGAGCCTGCGCCGAGCACGCAGAAGCGGGCGCAGTGGGGATGGTTGAGCACCACCGTTCGCGACGCTTCTTCCAGGGTCCGGCCCAGCTCGAAGGCCCGGTCGTAGGGGATCAGCGTGCAGCTCACGACCACCGGACGGGCCTCCCCCTTTCGCCGGATCACCATCCGAGAGCTGGCGCACATGATCGTGCCCGGATCGACCGAGAGTCGTTCCCAACAGGATTCCGTAATCTCCGGCACGTCCCGGGTGGCGTCCATCTCGGGGAACAGGACGAGGGCCTCGCGGTCCTCGACGTCGACCGCGATGTCGTGCCCGGCGAACAGCCGCGCATAGCCCCTGCGCAGGGACTCCTCGCTCTCCCCCCAGCAGGTGCGGCCCGCCACCTGGAGGGAGAAGCGGTGCAGCGAGAGCCACTGCAACCCCTCCATCGCCGGCGCCCACGATCGCTCGCCCCGTTCCGTCTCGTGCAGCCCCTGGGAGTAGTGATCGATCGACACCCGCAAGATCAGCTTCCCCCCGTAGCGGTCCGCCAGGTCCAGGAGGGGGACCTCGAGCTTGTGCATGGGCTTCATCGCATTGGTCAGCACGATCACGCGAAATCCGCGGACCAGCGCATCCTCCAGCATTGGGATGATCTCGGGGTTCATGAACGGCTCGCCCCCGGTAAACCCGACCTCCTCGGTGCCCATCGCCTTCGTCTCGGCCTCGTCGAGAAACCCAGAGACCTCGGCCGCGGTGATGTAGACGAGCCGGTCGTTGCTCGGGCTCGACTCGATGTAGCAGCCGCGGCAAGTGAGGTTGCA
>JAPUKG010000424.1 GCA_027295775.1 Pseudomonadota bacterium | reverse complement strand
ACGTCGCGGGGTGGGCGTCGGCCGGAAACAGGCTCCCCTGCCACCGCTGCATGCCGGCGATCCAGCGGTCCACGTCCGCACCCTTGCGCTTCACGTACTCGGCCACCACGGGGTGGGGCAACACGTGGAAGCGCTCCTCGCGCAGGGCGTCGACCACCGCCTGGGCCACATCGGCGGGCTGGAGCACGCCGTCCTGACTCGCCACACCCACTCCGGGCCCCGCCCCCATGCGGTTCCGGTCTGGGCTGTTCCGGCCGATATTGGTCTCGACGGCCTGGGGACACAGGACCGAGACGCCGATGCCCTGGTGGCCGTGGGTGATGGCGATCCACTCGGCGAGCGCCACCGCCGCGTGCTTGGTCACGGCGTAGTGGAGCGATCCGAACTGCGAGAGGAGTCCCGCCGCGGAAGACGTGCTCAGCAGGTAGCCGCTGCCGCGCTCGATCATTCCCGGTAGCACCGCTCGCGCCGCGTAGAGGTGTGCCAGCACGTGCACCTCCCACATCCGCTGCAGGTCCTCCGTCGGCGCTTCGAGCCCACCGATCGTGACGTAGCCCGCGTTGGAGACGAAGAGATCGATCCGGCCGTGGTCGCGCTCGACATCCGCAGCCAGCGCGCGAATCGCATCCTCCTCCGCGACGTCGACACCCACACCGGTTCCGCCCACCCGATCGGCCGCGGACTTGGCCCCCAGCTCGTCGCGGTCGACCACGACCACGTGGGCGGCGCCCTCTGCGTGGAAGCGCTCGACCAGGCCACGGCCAATCCCGCTGGCTCCGCCCGTCACGATGGCGATCTTGCCCTGGAGCTCCATGTTCACAGGCCTCCTTCTGCGCGCTGGGAGCGCGCCCCGTGCCAGCCCACCGCAAGACCGATCACGACGAAGATCAAGGCGAGCAGCAAGCGTGGGTCCCCCAGCTGGAACCACGGATCGATGGGAAATGCGATGGTCTTGTCGATGGCCGCGATCTTGAACTGATGGGAGCCCTGGAAGGCGGGATTCGTCGCGATCTCCATCAGGTCCCGGCGGCTCCGGTAGCGCATTCCGGCTCCCGTGGTCCACTCGCGCGCGCCTTCGATGCCGAACATCTCCGGTGCGTCGCCGGCCGCGGTCCCGTAGAGAACTGGGTGACAGGCCCGGCGCAGGAGCGCGGGCAACATGTACTCCATGTACCTGGCGAGGACCTCCTCGGAGGTCTCCCCGGACTCGACGCCCTCCATCGGGAGCGGCGTCTCGTGCATGTCGATCACGTTCAACATGACGAAGTCGTCCCCCGTGTCCGACTCGAGGAACTCCCGCATGATCGCGCGGAGCTCCGGATCCGCACCCCGGCCGCTCTCGTCCATGAGGGCCATGTAGTGCTCCACCTCCCCCGGGCGGAGCGGGCCACCACAGGACGTGTACCAGCTGAAGAAGGAGACATACAGCACTCCCAGGAGCGCCCAGGTGAGCTTCGTTCTCGTCATCTAGTCGGGCTCTTCCCCTCTCATCGGGGCAGGCCCAGCACCCGGTGGGCGATGATGTTCTTCTGGATCTCGGAGGTTCCGGCATAGATGCTGGCGGCGCGCGACCACAGCAGCTCGTGGGCCCAGTAGCCGTCGTCGACGGCCAGCGGATCACCCTTGGGAACCAGGCCCCGAGGGCCCAGGATCTCGATGGCGGTCGCCTTCACGCGCTGGTCCAGATCGGCCCACAGGAGCTTCAACGTCGAGCCCTCGGGACCCGGCACGCCGCTGTGCTCGAGCTCGCTGGCGTTCCGATAGGCCGACATCCGGAGGATGGCGACCTCGGTGGCGAACTGGGCGAGCTTCTGGCGGACCAGCGGATCCTGGGCGGCGGTGCCCGAGCCCCGCGGCGTCCGCTTGGCCAGATCGATCAGGAGATCCACCTCTACGGCCAGGCGCGCGTGCTGGGCCGAGGAGCCGCGCTCATGGGCGAGCGTGGTCATCACCACGTCCCAGCCTCCGTCGATCTCGCCCACGACGTTGCGCACGGAAACGCGCACGGCGTCGAAGAAGACCTCGTTGAACCAGGACTCTCCGGTCATCTCGCGAAGCGGCCGGATGTCGATGCCGGGCGAGCTCATGTCGACGAGCAGGAAGGTGAGGCCGTGGTGCTTGCCGCCGCTCGCATCGGTGCGCACGATCAGGATGCACCACTCGGCGTAGCGCGCGAAGCTGGTCCAGATCTTCTGGCCCGTGACCACGAGCTCGTCGCCCTGCCGCTCACCGCGGGTGCGCAGCGCCGCCAGGTCCGAGCCCGCGCCCGGCTCCGAGAAGCCCTGGCACCAGACCTCCTCGCCCCGGAGGATCGGCTCGAGGAAGCGCTGCTTCTGCCAGTCGGCGCCGCGCGCGATCAGGGTGGGGCCCACCAGGCTCGGTCCGACCGACAGGTGGATCAAGTTCGGCGCCCGCGCGCGCGCGTACTCCTCGTAGTAGATGATGTTCTCGACGAGGCCGAGCTCGCGCCCCCCGTAGGCGCGCGGCCAGGCGAGACCGGCCCAGCCGCCCTCGTACAGGGTTCGCTGCCACTCCTTCAGGAAGGCGACGTGCGCGGCGGGGTCCTCGGGCTCCCGGAAGGCCGGCGTACCCCAGCCCGCGGGCAGGTGCGACTGCAGCCAGCTCCGCACTTGCTGGCGGAAGGCGGCCTCGGCGGGCGTGTCACGCAGATCCATCGACCCCTCTCTCGCGGCGGACCCCGAACAGGGCCACCAGGGCCACGACGTTGAGAACCGCGAAGGTAGTGAATGGCACGCGGTAGTCGCCCCACTGATCGAAGGCCGCACCCGCAAAGATCTGTCCGGCGATTCCGCCGACCAGGGCGACCATCAGTACGCCGTAGATCCGGGCCAGGTGCCGGGCGCCGAAGCAGTCGGCCACGATCACCGGCAGCAGCACGTTCTCGGCCGCCGTGGCGAAGCCGTGCGCCACCAGGAAGAGCGGCAGGAAGCCCGGTTGGCCGGCGCCGAGGAGCAGGAACGAGCCCGCGGTCAGGATCGCGAAGTTGAGGACGAGCGCGCGGCGCGGCGCGATCCGGTCCACCAGGGCGCCCATGGCGAGCTTGCTCACGATGCCGAGGCCGACCGCGAAGCCCAGGCTCGCCGCCGCCCGCGCGTCGGAGAAGCCGCGATCGCTGAGGAAGGCGACCAGGTGGAGATTGACCGCCAGGTAGTAGAAATAGAAGCAGAACAGGACGAAGGCGAGGATCCAGAAGGAGCGCGTGCGCAGGGCCTGGGCCAGGTCCATCTCGC
>JAPUKG010000423.1 GCA_027295775.1 Pseudomonadota bacterium | reverse complement strand
GAGATCGAGTTCGTCTCCTATCCCTACGAGTGGTGCTTCTCCCAGCTCCAGGACGCCGCGCTGCTGACGCTCGAGATCCAGAAGCGCGCGCTCGCCTCGGGGCTCATCCTGAAGGACGCGAGCGCATACAACGTGCAGTTCTGGCGCGGCCGGCCCGTGCTGATCGATACACTCTCGTTCGAGCGCCACGTGGAGGGGCTCCCCTGGCTGGGCTACGCGCAGTTCTGTCGGCACTTCCTCGCACCTCTCGCGCTGATGACGTACTGCGACGTGCGCCTGTCGCAGCTTCTGCGCGTTCACCTCGACGGTATTCCGCTGGATCTCGCGACCGCTCTCCTGCCAGCCCGTGCCTGGCTGCGACCATCGCTGCTGACCCACATCCGCGTGCACGCGTCGTTCCAGCGGCGCTTCGCAGCGGGTGGTGCTGGAAGCCGCGGCGACGCCAGGCCGGGCGTGAGGCGCGCCATCGGACGGCGCGGGCTGATCGGGCTGGCCCACGGTCTCGAGGCGGCGATCCGGCGACTCCGCTGGCAGCCCGGCCCGAGCGAGTGGTCCGACTACGAGAAGGACGACAGCTACAGCGCCGCTGGCCTCGCCGACAAGCGACGCCTCGTGGCCGAGCACCTGAAGGCGCTGCAACCCGCTCGTGTCTGGGACCTTGGCGCCAACACCGGCGCCTTCAGCAGACTGGCGGCCGAGCAGGGCGCCTTCTGCGTCGCCTTCGACGGGGACCCGCTGTGCGTGGAGCGCAGCTACGCCGCCCTTCGGGAGGCCGGCGAGGCGCGGCTACTCCCGCTCCTCCAGGATCTCACCAACCCCAGCCCCGCCCTCGGCTGGGACCACGGCGAGAGGGCGGCCCTGGCAGAGCGCGCCGGCGCCGACCTGGTGATGGCGCTGGCCCTGATCCACCATCTGGCCATCTCCAACAACGTTCCCCTCGAGCGGGTCGCCGACCTCCTGGTCCCGCTCGCCGAGCACGCCATCGTCGAGTTCGTCCCCAAGCAGGACGCCAAGGTGCGCGTCCTGCTCGCGAGCCGGGAAGACGTCTTCCCCGCGTACACCCGCGACGGGTTCGAGGCGGCCTTCGGCCGGCGCTACGAGGTCGTGCGCCGAGACGCCATCGAAGACAGTCAGCGTATCCTCTATCTGCTTCGCCGCCGTTGAGGACCGCGCGCCGCCATGGATTCCGCCACACTCCTCTCCCTGCGCAACGTGGGCGTGAGCTTTCCGCGGGTTCGCCCCGGACGCGGCTTTCGCCGCCAGCGCGACGCCTTCTGGGCCCTGAAGGATGTCTCCTTCGACCTTTACGAGGGGGAGGCCCTGGGTGTGATCGGCCGCAACGGAGCGGGCAAGACCACCCTCATGCGGCTGCTCGCGGGGATCCTGGTCCCGGATCGCGGCACGTTCACCAGCTCGGGCGTCCGCTCCAGCCTGCTCTCGCTGAACGTCGGCATGGTGCCGCACCTGTCCGGGCGCGAGAACATCGTGCTCTCCGGCATGCTCCTCGGACTCGAGCGGCGTCAGATCCTGGACTGCATGGATGCCATCATCGCTTTCGCCGAGCTGGAGGAGTTCATCGACGACCCGGTCTCCACCTACTCGTCGGGGATGAAGGCGCGGCTGGGCTTCGCCACTGCGTTCCAGATCGACCCCGACGTGCTGCTGATCGACGAGGTGCTGGGCGTCGGGGACGCGGCCTTCGCCGAGAAGTCGTCGGGCGTCCTGCGCGAGAAGATCCGCTCCCACAAGACCGTGGTCCTGGTCTCCCACAACGCTCAGCGTATCCGCAACCTGTGCGACCGCGCCGTCTGGCTGGACAAGGGTGTAACCCGCGCGGAGGGCTCCACCGACGAGGTCATCACCCAATACAGCGATTTTCTCGAGGAGTCCTCGAGATCGGGCAGGAGATAGCGCGATCGTGGCCGCGATCCCGGACAGGGCGCAGAACCGACGCTCTCACTACGTCAACCTTGTCCTGTACAAGGTCTATGCGGAGCTGCGCGCGGAGTCCGCCCGCACCTACGTGGGCTTCCTGTGGTGGATCGTGGACCCGGTGCTGAGCATGGCGGTCTACTACGGGGTCTTCGCGCTCCTGCTGGACCGGGGCGGGGCCGGGTTCGTCCCGTTCCTGTTCGTGGGACTCGTGACCTTCCGCTGGCTCAACATGGCGATCGCTCACGGCGCCACGGCCATCCGGGAGAACGGCAATCTGATGCGTCAGGTCTATTTGCCCGGCATCGTGTTTCCAGCCGTGGCGGTGCTGACGGACACCGTGAAGTTCGCCGTGGTGTTCGGACTGCTGCTGGGCTTCCTGTGGATCTCCGGCTATCCGGTCGCGATCCCGTATCTGGCACTTCCGGTACTGCTGGGAGTCGAGCTGCTGCTGATCGCGGCGGTGGCAAGCATGCTGGCCTCGGTGATGCCGTTCGTCCCGGACCTCGAGATCATTCTGAGCAATTCCTTCCGCATCCTGTTCTTCGTGTCCGGGATCTTCTTCAGCATCTCCTCGGTGCCCGAGCGGTACCAGCTCTATCTGCGGCTCAACCCCATCGCAAGCCTGATCGAGGCGTTTCGTGCGGTGCTGCTGGAGAACCAGTGGCCCGCCTGGACCCCGGTGCTGTGGATCGCAGCGCTCTCGGTGGCGGGGATCGCGCTGGGAGTGCGCCAGATCGCCCGCTACGATCGCGTGTACCCGAAGCTCACATGACCACCGACGACGCCCTGCGACCGGCCTCCGAGATCCCGCGCGCCACGCCGCTGCAGATGCTGCGGAACATCCTCAGCCAGGGCCGCGGCCGGCTCGACATGTACTCGGGCCTGGATCGGCTCTACCGCGAGCACGGACCGGTGGTGGCGGCCCTGGGCGGTCCGATCAAGATGTTCAACCTGTACGGGCCCGACGCCAACCGCAAGGTGCTGCTGGACCGCGACCAGATCTTCTCTGCCAAGCGGCCCTGGGATCTCATCATGGGCCGCATCTTTCCCAACGGTCTGCTGCTGCGGGACGGCGCTGTCCACAAGCACCACCGCAAGATCATGCACCTGGCCTTCCAGCGCCCGCCGCTCCGCGAGTACACCGAGCAGATGAACCCGATGATCGAGGAGCACCTCGAGACGTGGCGGGGGGAGGGCGGCCGGCTGCTGGCGTTCCGGAAGTTCAAGGAGCTCACCCTGGACCTGGCCGCCTCGATCTTCGTGGGCGCGGACCTGGGACCGGGGACGCGGCGTATGAACGCGGTCTTCGAGCACCTGGTGGCAGCGTCCATGTCCCGGGTGCGACTGCGCATCCCGGGCCTCGAGTTCTACCGGGGGCTGCGCGGCCGGGAGTTCATGATCGACTATCTCCAGGACCTGATCGCCAAGAAGCGCAGCGGAGACGGTCGGGACCTGTTCAGCCGACTCTGCCGCGCGGAGACCGAAGAGGGCGAGCGCCTGCAGGACCAGGAGATCATCGATCACATGATCTTCCTGATGATGGCCGCCCACGATACCACGACGAGCACGCTGACCTCGATCACCTACGAGCTGGCCAAGCACCCCGAGTGGCAGGAGCGGGTCCGGGAGGAGAGCCGCGCGCTCGGCCGGCCGGCCATCTCGCTCGAGGACGTGGAGCGGCTGGAGGGCCTGACCTGGGTGATGCGGGAGACCCTGCGGCGCTACCCGCCGCTTCCGGTGATTCCGCGCATCGCCACTGAGGACTTCTCGTTCGGCGGCTTCCGAATCCCAGCGAAGTCGATGGTCATCGTCTCGCCCATCCACACCCACCGCATGGACGAATGGTGGGACGAGCCCGGGCGCTTCGACCCGGAGCGCTTCTCGCCGGCGCGCGCCGAGCACGAGCGCCACACCCACTCGTGGATCCCGTTCGGCGGCGGCCCCCACCACTGCATCGGACTGCGCTTCGCCGAGGTCCAGGTCATGGCCGTCGTGCACCAGATGGTGCAGCGCTACCGCTGGAGCGTGCCCGACGGCTACGAGATGCCGGTCCAGCAGGCGCCCATCTCGAAGCCGCGCGACGAGCTCCCCATCGACATCCGCAGCATCGACTGAGCCGATCAGGCCTGCGGGGGCCGGGCCGGGAAGATCTCGTCGATCCGGTCGAGGATCTCGTCGGGCAGCCGCAGGCCCGAGGCCTTGCAGTTGTCTTCCAGCTGGGACGGCGCGGTGGCGCCGACGATGACGCTCGAGACTCCGGGCTGGCGCAGGCACCAGGCCAGGGCGAGCTGGGCCAGGGAGATCCCGACCTCGTCGGCCAGCGGGCGCAGCTGATCCACCTTGGCCAGCTCGCCCTCTTCCAGGTAGGCGCCCATGAACTGGTTGACCCGGTCGTTGGCGGCCCGGCTGTCCCGGGGCCGCGCGCCGGCGCTGTACTTCCCGGTGAGGACGCCCTGGGCGAGGGGACTGAAGACCACCTGCCCGAGTCCTTCGCGTTCCGAGACCGGGAGCACCTCGCGCTCGAGCTGCCGGCGCATGATCGAGTACTGGGGCTGATTCGAGACCGGCCGGTACGCGTTGCGCCGGTCGGCCACACCGCAGGCCTCGACGATGTGCTGGGCGCGCCACTCGGACACGCCCCAGTAGAGGATCTTGCCCTGGCGGATCAGGTCCTCGTAGGCGCACACGGTCTCCTCGATCGGGGTGGTGGGATCGGGCCGGTGGCACTGGTGGAGGTCGATGTAGTCGGTTCCCAGCCGGCGCAGCGAAGCTTCGACGCTCTCGGTGATGTGCTTGCGCGAGAGGCCCCGGTCATTCGGGTGCTCGGACAGGGGGAAGAAACATTTGGTGGCGATCACCACGTGGCGGCGCGGGATCGCCTGGAGCGCCCGGCCGAGCGCCTCCTCGGCCTTGCCGCCGGCGTAGACGTCGGCGGTGTCGAAGAAGTTGATGCCGAGGTCGTAGGCCTGTTGCACGAGCGTCGCCGTGCCCTCGACGTCCACCACGTTGCCGAAGGTCAGCCAGGAGCCCAGCGACACCTCGCTCACCTGGAGGCCCGTCCGTCCGAGTCGTCTCGTCTGCATGGCCGCATTCTACCTCGGAGCCGCCGGGTGACGTACACTGCCGCGCCGTGCTGAATCTGGCCTCGTCGACGGATCCCACCTGGGTGGAGGCGGCGCTCGCCCACCTGGACGAGATCCTGCTCGACCACGCCCACTGCGAGAAGAAGGCGGCGGGCGCCGCCGTGAACCTGCTGTTCCGCTACCCCGAGCACGCGTTCCTGCAGGCGCCCCTGGCTGCGCTCGCCCGGGAGGAGCTCGCTCACTTCGAGGCGGTGCTGGCCCGCATGGAGGCGCGGGGCCTGGTCTTCGCCCGACAGCGTTCCAGCGCCTACGGCGGGCGCTTGCACGCGCTGGTGCGCGACGGCGAGCCCGCCCGCCTGGTGGACGTGCTGCTGGTGAGTGCGCTGATCGAGGCGCGCAGCTGCGAGCGCTTCAAGCTCCTGGCCGAGGCCGCGCCCGATCGCGACCTGGCCGCGTTCTATGCGGAGCTCCTGGCCTCGGAGGCCCGCCACCACGAGATCTACCTGGACCTGGCGCGGGCGCTCCAGCCCGAGGCCGAGGTTCGAGAGCGCCTGGCTGTGCTGGCCCGCGCCGAGGCGGAGATCCTGAGAGACCCGGCGCCCCTGGTGCGCCTTCACAGTGGAGGAGAAGCGATGGACATCCAGAGCGACTGCGAGCGCGAGCGCGTGTCGATCCCCGTCGATGGGGGCACCATGGGCGGCTACCTGGTGCGCCCGGCGGACAGCGAGTCCCGCCCGGCGGTAATCGTCTACATGGAGATCTTCGGCATCAACTCGCACATCCGCGAGGTGACCGATCGCGTCGCCGGGGAGGGCTTCGTGGCGCTGGCGCCCGACTACTTCCACCGCACCGGACCGGGCGTGGAGTACGGCTACGACGACACCGGGATGGCGGAGGGCATGAAGCTCCTGGGCCAGCTGAAGTCCGACGAGATGATTGCCGACGCCCGCGCCGCGATCGCCTTCCTGCGCGGCCGCTCGGACGTGACGGGCAAGGTCGGCGCCATGGGCTTCTGCATCGGCGGGCACATGACCTACCTCACCGCGTGCGAGACGGACGTGGCGGCCTCGGCCAGCTACTACGGCGGGGGCATTGCGGGGCCCCAGGGTCCGGGCGGAGGACCCTCTACGGTCTCGCGGACGGGCAAGATCACCGGCCGGATCCTCTGCCACTTTGGCGGCCAGGACACGATGATCCCGCAGGACCAGGTCGACGCGATCCGCAAGGCGCTGGAGGAGGCGGCGGTCCGCAACGAGGTGGTCGTGTATCCCGACGCCGACCACGGCTTCAATTGCAGCCAGCGCGCGTCCTACCACAAAGCCTCCGCAGACGACGCCTGGCAGCGCACCTTCGCGCTCTTTCGGGAGGAGCTGGGCGACTAGGACTGGGACGAGGACCGAATCGCGCCGGCCGTTCTGCTTCGGGATGGCGCCCACCGGCCCGGCGCGGTACAACCGACGGTGGACATCGCGGTGGAAGGTGACTCCCGGCGCCGCCCGGAGAAGGGGCGGGGGTCGGGGGCGACCGACGGCGGGCGGGGGGGTCCCGATCGCCGTGGGTTGCGGGAAGCCGGTGGGAATCCGGCGCGAGCCCGTCGCTGTAACCGGGGACGACCGTCGAATCATGCCACTGGCCCGAGGCGCGCTGCCGAGGGCTGGGAAGGCTCGGCGGCCGGATGATCCGGAAGCCAGAAGACCGACCTTCCAGTTCTGAGCGGAATTGGCTCTCTCCGGTGACGAGAGGGCGCTGCGCGCAGCAGACGTGCGGAGGGGATGCCCGCCGCTCCGTCTGCGGCTTTCCGATGCCTCCGCCGCCTGTCCCAGCGCCAGTGCCAGTACTGGATGGGCGAGGGACACGTGCACGGATCGGTGCGACTCCGGTGGAGCGCCGCGGGCCTGCGGATCGCGCTGGCGCTGGCGCTGGTGCTGGCCAGCGGGGCGGCGGCCGCGCGTGCCCGCGCCCAGGAGGAGGGCCAGGGCGAGGCGACGGAGCGGCGCCGCATCCCGCCCGCCCGGGTGACCGGCGTGCGCATGGCCGAGCTGCCGGACGATCCCACCGCCTTCACCACGGTGATCGAGACGCGCGATGTGGAGGGCGAGGTGCGCGACACCGAGGAGCTCCTGGCGCGCACCGTGGGCGTCCAGGTGCGGCGCTTCGGGGGCCCGGGCCAGCTCTCGGAGATCTCGATCCGGGGCTCGAGCGCCGACCAGGTGGTGGTGCTCCTCGACGGGGTTCGCCTCAACACGGCGCAGTCGGGGAGTGTGGACCTGTCGACGATTCCCCTCGAGCTGATCGAGCGGATCGAGGTGACGCGGGGCGGTGGATCCGTCCAGGTGGGCAGCGGCGCGGTCGGGGGCGTGGTCAACATCGTGACGAAGCGGGCCACGCCGGAGCCCAGCACGAGCGCCAGCCTGAGCGGCGGCTCGTGGAATACCTGGAGCGGCTCGCTCTCCCACAGCCAGCGGCTCGGCCGGACCGACGTGGTGGCGGCCTATGCCGGTTTCCACACGGACGGGGACTTCCGGTTCCAGTCCGCGGAGATCGAGAGCGATCTCGGGGCGACCTCGGAGAGCCGGGAGTTGGTGCGCGTCAACAACGAGGTGGAGAGGCACTCGGGCCTCGTGCGTGCTTCGCATCCGTTGGCCGACGGGGTTCGCCTCTCGGTCGGCGACAACCTCTTCACCGTGAGCCGCGGACAGCCGGGCCTCGACACCGGCGCGGGGCCCCTGGGCGGGCAGAGTCGGGTCGCCCACGAGCGACGGACGCGAAACCTGGCCGACGTTCGCCTGGCGTGGGAGGCGCTCGCGGGCGGCGCGGCCAGCGCCGAGCTCCTGCTCTCCTCGCTCTTCGAGCGCACCCACTTCACCGATCCCATGCCGAGCTTCGGGCCCAGCGAGATCGACAGCTCGAGCGACATCTATGCGACGGCGCTGCGGGCGAGCGGGGAGGCCGAGGCGTCGTGGCGGGGCAGCGAGCACGGGGTCTCGCTGCGGCTCGATGCGGAGAGCGACGTGCTGCGCTCGAATGAGTTCGACGACACGTCGCGTTGGAGCTTCGGTGGCTTCCTGCAGGACGAGGTCAGGCTGTGCACCGGGCGGCTCACGCTGACGCCGGCGCTCCGCTACGACTACACCCGGGGCTTCGGCCACGAGTGGCTGCCGCGCATCGGCGGCACGATCGCCCCGGTGCCCTGGTTCCGCATCAAGGGCAACGCCGAGCGCTCGTACCGGGTGCCGAGCTTCGATGAGCTGTTCTTCCCCAACAAGGGATTCATCCGTGGGAATCCGCGGCTCCAGCCCGAGCAGGCGTTCAACTACGACATCGGCATCGAGCTGGGGGTCGCCGAGGCCGGCTTTGCAAGGGACGCTCGCTTCGAGGTCGCCTACTTCCAGAGCGACATCGACAACTCGATCGTCTTCCAGCAGGTGAGTCCGCAGACGATCGCGGCCACGAACACGGGGCCGGTTCGGGTGCGCGGGGTCGAGCTGGCAGTCGCGCTGGGCCTGACCGAATGGGTCGACCTGTCCGTGAACTGGACCCATCTCCAGACCGAGCTCGAGCGCAGCTCGATCAACACGTTGCTGGCTCAGAGCGAAAGCGTGCTGCCCGGCCGGCCGGAGAACGAGGTGGGCGCCCGCGTGCGGGTCGGGCCCGCGTCGAAGCTCTGGAAGCTGGTCACGGCGGTCCAGTACACCTCCGAGATCCCGCTCACGTTTAGCGGCAACTCGGTCGTGAGCGCGCGCACGGTCGTCGACCTGAGCGGCTCGGTCGACCTGGCCCAGCTCATGCCCTGGGAGCGTTGGTGGCTGGCCTCTCCGCTCCGGCTCTCGCTGATCGTCAACAACGTGGGCGACGTGAGCGTGCGCGACTCGGTGGGCTTTCCCGAGCCCGGGCGCAGCTTGACACTCGAGCTGGAGGGGCGCTGGTGAGTCCGGCGGGGGGAGGGCGCATCGGGCTCGCGGTCCTGTCGCTCGCGCTCCTGGCCGGCGACTGCGGAGGCGGAGATGGGGGTGGAGGAGACCCTCCGGTCTTCACCCTGGAGAGTCCCGATGCGCGCTGCGTGGCGCTGCCCGATCCCTTTGGCTTCCCGCCGGGCTACGACTTCCTTCCCGGCGCGTCCGGGCGGGTGCTGGCCGCGACCTTCTCGCGCGGCATCCTGGTGCCCCTCGACATCCGGCGGGTTCCGTTCCGGCTGGCGGCCGGCGCGGCGGCGTACGAGCTCCCGGACGACTCGGACGGGAACGGCCAGCCCGAGCTG
>JAPUKG010000422.1 GCA_027295775.1 Pseudomonadota bacterium | reverse complement strand
GAATCCCCGGAACCGCGCCGGATCGATAGATGACGTTGCGGTGCAGGTTCGGGTCCTCGGGCATCGAGCTCCACTCGTAGCCGAGGAGGGTGGGGAAGCGTCCCGGCTCGTTGTGGCGCTCGGCGGTCTCGATGACATCCCGCCAGGCGCGGCTCGAAACCGCGGGATCGGCGCCCCTCCCGAACACCTCGTCCCGCTTCTCGAGGCTGGACATGCTCGAGAAGATCACCCGGAAGTAGTTGGCGGGGATGCGCCATGGGCTTCCCGTGGCCAGGACGTCGCGCAGAGTCGCCTCTTCGCCCGAGCGGGCCTCGCCCATCTCGCGCGCCACCCCCAGGTACTCGGCGTGATCCGTGACGGCCGCGAAGTCGAGGGGCCGGGACAGACGGATCGGGTAGCCGATGGCGTGCTGGATCGTGTCGCCCTTGGCGTAGCGGTAGGCGTCTTCGGGCAGGCTTCGCACCCCGAAGGTGTAGGCATCGTAGGAGTAGCTCGTGTGGATGTGGAGATCGCCCCAGAAGACGTTCCGGCGCGGTTCGCGGGGCAACGAGCGCAGCGGCGGCGCCGGCGCGTCGAACCTCGGATCCTCGAGCGGCGCGAGGGAAGGGTCGTCGACCTCGCTGCAGGCGAACACCGCGAGCAGTGCGGCCACCATGAACCGCCCCGAGGTCAACGGCTCGCGCGCTCCCTCAGCGCGGGCTTCACCACCTTGCCCGACGCGTTCATGGGCAGCTCCTCGAGCACCTCGACGCGGCGGGGGACTTTGTAGTTGGCCATGTGCTCGCGGCACCACGCGATCACCGACTCGGGAGTGACGTCCTCTCTCGCCTTCGGGGTCGGCACCACGAAGGCCATACCCACCTCGCCCATGCGCTCGTCCGGGATGCCGATCACCGCCACCTGGGCGTAGCGGCCGCTGTCGTAGAGCTGCTTCTCGATCTCGGCGGGGTAGCAGTTGAAGCCGCCCACGATGAACATGTCCTTGATGCGGTCGGTGATGCGCAGGTAGCCGCGCTCGTCCATCACCGCCACGTCGCCGGTGTGGAGCCAGCCCTCGGCGTCGATCGTCTTCGCCGTCTCCTCGGGATCGTCGAAGTAGCCGCGCATCACGTTGTAGCCGCGCACCACCACCTCACCGGGCTCACCGCGGGGCACCTCGGTCCCCTTCTCGTCGATGCAGCGCACCTCGATGCCGGGAATCGCCCGGCCCGAGGTGGTGGCGATGGTCTCGGGGTCGTCGTCGTAGCGGCACATGCTGACGATGCCGCTGCACTCGGTGAGGCCGTAGCCCGTGATCACGCTCTCGAAGCCGAGCTCGTCGCGCATGCGCCGGATCAGCTCGACGGGAGTCGGGGCGGCACCGGTCACGGCCAGGCGCAGGCTCGAGAGATCGTGCCGGTCGCGCTCGGGGTGGGCCAGGATCGACTGGTAGAGCGTCGGGGGGCCCGGCAGCACGCTCACGCGATCGCGCCCGATGCGCTCGAGGACCGCGGGCACGTCGAACACGGCCTCGGGCAGCGCGGTCGCCCCGCGCATCACGCAGGCGAGCCAGCCCGCCTTGTAGCCGAACGAGTGGGAGAAGGCGTTCACGATCAGGTAGCGGTCGTCCTCGCAGAGGTTGACCACCTCGCTCCACGCCTCGAAGGCGCGCAGGTTCTGGGCGTGGGTCGACATGACCCCCTTCGGACGACCCGTCGTTCCCGAGGTGAAGAGCAGGTCCGCCAGGTCGTCGGGAGACACCGCCTCGGCGCGGGCCCGCGCGTCGGGCTCGGGCACCCTCTCGCCCGCGGCGAGGAAGGCCTCCCAGGCGGTGGCGCCCGCCGATTCCCCGTCGAAGGTGACGATGCCCTCGAGGTCCGGCAGGTCCTGCTCCGCCAGCGCGTCGATGTAGTGGACACCGAGAAACTCGCCCACGGTGCACAGGAGCCGCGCGCCGCTCTTGCCCAGGGCGTACGCGGCTTCGTCGCCCTTCCAACGCGTGTTGATCGCGACCAGCGCGGCGCCTGCGGATTGGAGGCCGATGGCCGCCAGGATCCACTCGAGCGAATTGGGCGCCCAGATCGCGACCCGGTCGCCGGGCTCGATGCCCGCGGCGAGGAAGGCGCGGGCCGCGCGCAGGCCCTCGCGGGCCAGCTCGGGGAAGGTGAGCGCGCGCCCCCGATCCTCGACGGCCACCCGGTCGGGGAAGCGCTCCGCGGCGCCCAGGACCAGGCGGGGGAGGGTGGCCTCGAAGCGCGGAGGCGCTTGCATACGAGTCGTATCGTATCGTATCGTCTCGGGTGGATCCAAGACGGGAGAGCCAGTCCCCATGAAGTTCGGGTTGATGCCCGCCTACCAGATCTCCCCGGTCGAGACCGCCGAGTACGCCGCGGGCCTGGCGCGACTGGCGGAGGAGGTCGGCTTCGAGTCGGTGTGGGCCGCCGAGCACGTGGTCATGCCCGCCGAGTACGCCTCGACCTACCCGTATCACAAGAGCGGCCGCATGCCGATCCCGGACGCGGCCGTTCCCGACCCGCTGACCTGGCTCACCTGGGTGGGCGCCGCGTCCGAGCGCCTGCTGCTCGGGACGGCAGTGGCGATCCTGCCCCAGCACAACCCGCTCGTCTTCGCGAAGACGGTGGCCAGCCTCGATCGGCTCTCGGGCGGCCGCGTGATCCTGGGTGTGGGCCTCGGCTGGCTCGAGGAGGAGTCGCGCGCCCTCGGGATCGACTTCCGCACCCGCGCCGCGCGCTGCGACGAGTCCATCGAGGCCATGCGCGCGCTCTGGACCGAGCCGGTGGCGAGCTACCGCGGCGAGCACGTACGCTTCGACGCCGTGAAGTGCAGCCCGCGGCCGCTTCGTTCGGGTGGGGTTCCCATTCACGTGGGCGGACACAGTCGGGCCGCCGCCCGCCGCGCGGGTCGCCTGGGCGACGGCTTCATGCCCCTGGGCGGCAGTCTCGAGGAGATGGCCCCGTTGCGCGCGATCATGGAGGAGGCCGCCCGGGAGGCGGGACGCGACCCCGCCGCGATCGAGATCACCCGGCTCGGTGCGCCCGACCCGGAGCACGCGAAGGCGTGCGCCGATGCCGGCGTCGACCGACTGATCGTGCACGCCATGAAGCCCGATCTCGACGGCGTGCGCAGCATCGCCGAGGCCTTCCTGGGGGAGGTGCCGCGTTGAGCG
Organism: Pseudomonadota bacterium; assembly: GCA_027295775.1. GTDB lineage: Bacteria > Myxococcota_A > UBA9160 > UBA9160 > UBA4427 > JAPUKG01. The sequence goes on along the minus strand of JAPUKG010000422.1, from coordinate 1,591 downwards.
TCCGGTTCCCCGCGTGAATATCCGGTTCTCGGAACAGGACGAGGCCTTCCGGCGCGAGATCGCGGGCTGGCTCGCGGACAACCTGACCGGCGAGTTTGCCGTCGTGCGCGGTCGCGGTGGACCGGGCGACGAGCACGCCTTCGTCGATGAGCGCAAGGCGTGGGAGCAGCACCTGGGCCGCCACGGTTGGACCTGCGTGGGCTGGTCCGAGGAGCACGGCGGGCGCGGCCTCAGCCTCAACCAGCAGGTGATCTACCACGAGGAGTATGCGCGAGCCGATGGGCCCGGGCGTGTCGGGTACATCGGCGAGAACCTGCTCGGGCCGACGATCATTGCGTTCGGGACCGAAGCGCAGCAGCGCCGCTTCCTGCCCGGGATCGTCGAGGGCCGCGAGATCTGGTGCCAGGGCTACTCGGAGCCGAACGCCGGCTCGGACCTGGCCAACGTACAGACCCGGGCGGTGCTCGAGGGTGACGAGTGGCGGATCACGGGCCAGAAGCTGTGGACGTCGTGGGCGCAGTGGGCGGACTGGTGCTTCGTGCTGTGCCGGACGGACCCGGACGCAAGGCCGTTGCAGCGCGGCATCTCCTGTCTGCTCGTGCCCATGCACCAGGACGGGATCGAGATCCGCCCGATCGTGCAGATCACGGGCGACTCGGAGTTCAGCGAGGTCTTCTACGACGGCGCGCGGGCGGCGGCAGACGACGTGGTGGGCGAGGTGAACGGCGGCTGGAATGTGGCGAGGGGCACCCTGGCCTTCGAGCGCGGCGCCTCGACCCTGGGCCAGCAGCTCGCCTTCCAGAACGAGCTCGACGCCATCATCGAGGCGGCGCGCGCCAACGGGCGGATCGCCGAGCCGCAGATTCGCGACCGCCTGGCCCAGGCCTGGATCGGCCTGCGCATCCAGCGCTACAACGCCCTGCGCATGCTGAGCCGCGCCGAGCAGCCCGAGCTCTCCCGAGAGGCGATGATCACCAAGATCTTCTGGGCCACCTGGCACCGCAGCCTCGGCAAGCTGGCCATGGACGTACTGGGCGCCCAGGCCGAGATCACCGACGGCGGGCCCTACCAGCTCTCGCGCCTGCAGCGCCTCTTTCTCTTTACCCGCTCCGATACGATCTACGCCGGCTCGAACGAGATCCAGCGCAACATCATCGCCGAGCGCGCACTGGGGCTTCCGCGCGAGCCCCGCTCGGGATGAAGTCGGGATGAACGGAGGCAGCTCATGAGTCGCACGCCGCCCCGCGTCGAGGGGCACTCCCTACTGGACGGAAAGACCGTGCTGGTGACCGCCGCCGCGGGAACGGGGATCGGCTTCGCCGCGGCGCGCCGCTGCGTCGAGGAGGGCGCGACGGTCATGATCAGCGATCTCCACGAGCGCCGGCTCCTCGAGGCCGTCGCCGAGCTGGAGAAGGAGAGCGGCACGCGACCGGCGCACCAGCTCTGCGACGTGACGCGCCAGGACCAGGTGGAGGCGCTCGTCGAGGGCGCGATCTCGACCCTCGGGCGGATCGACGTGCTGATCAACAACGCCGGGCTCGGCGGCACCGCGAAGCTGGTCGACATGACCGACCAGCAGTGGAGCCAGGTC
>JAPUKG010000421.1 GCA_027295775.1 Pseudomonadota bacterium | reverse complement strand
TGGAGCTTCGAAGTGGACCTGCGCCCGTACGGAGAGAGCTGGTAGGCCTCAGTCCGGGAGCAGCGCGCTGGCGGCGATGCATTCGGGGCCCCTGCCTTCTCGCGCGCTCCATCACACACCGCTCGCCGGATCTTCGACCTCCACCCTACCCCACGAATGCACCTCGCTGCCGAGGGCGCCCTTGCTGCGTACGCCCTTCCGGTTGGCTGCTCACGGTCTGCCGATTCCGCTTCAGCACACTTCCCCTGCGTGTTCAGGTCCCTGTGATGCCCGCCGAAGAGCCTCTTGAACGATTGCCTCGAGACGGGCCGGGGAGTGCCGAACCGCTCGACATGCGGACCGGAAGGCCGAATCCATGAGACGACTCCACGGTGGTACGATCGCGAGCCTGGCGCTCGTTTTCTTCCTGGCCCAGCCGGTGGAGGCCGCCTCGCCGCCGGGCCCCGTGGGCGTTCCGGATCTCGCGACCCTGGGTCTGCTGCTCGCCGGGGTCTTCGGACTCTCGCGCGCCGGCAGCCAGCTCCGCCTCGGCCCGAGGCCGACGGACGCGGCCTACCCGCGACGCGGGGGTCGGAGGACCATCGCTGCCGGCCTCCTCGGATTGCTCCTGTTGTTGCTGCCGGCCGGTGTCTCCCACGCGGGCACGCTGAACCCCTTCGGCGACCACACCGGACAGGACCACTCGTTCGAGAACCACGCCAACGAGCTGCTGAACGACATCATCCTGTCGAGCGCGGATCTGACCTCCACCAGCCTGAAGAACTCGATCCTGACGGACGCCATCATGCTCTCGGCCACCCTGACCGGTGCCGATCTCATGAACGCAGATTTCTCCGGCGCAGATCTCACGGGCTCTACCGCCACCGGAGCCCGTGTCCGGAATGCCACCTTCTCGGGTGCGATCCTGGACAGCGCAGACTTCAGCGGTAGCGACGTGAAGAACGCCGTCTTCGTGGGCGCCAGCCTCCTGGGAGCCGACTTCTCGGGGCTCGCGGATGCCGACAAGGCGGACTTCACGGGAGCGTTCTACGACGCCGCGACGATCCTCGATCCCGGCATCGATACCTCCGGGATGATCTTCGTTCCGGAGCCCGGCACGGGTGCGCTCGTGGCGCTGGGGCTCGGCCTCGGGATCGCCCTCTCGCGTCGCACCGCGGTCGGCTGAGCGCAGGAGCGCTCTCTTCTCGATGGTCATGCCGGGCGACGGTCCGGCCGATTCGTAGGGAGCATCCAGGAAGCGGGCCGGGGTCGGGAGGGAAACATGCACAGCACGGGTCGGCTGCTTTGGCTCACGTGCGGGGCGCTGCTCTGGGCCGCCGCTTCCCCGGCCGCGGGCGACGGCGTACGCATGGAGTGGCAGTTCTCGAAGCTGGGCTCGGAGACCGAGGCGACGGAGCAGGCGACAATCTGGATCTCCGAACGGCGTGTGCGCGTGGAACAGGAGTCGCGCACCCGCACCGATGCGAAGCACGTGCTGATCTACCACGGCGACCAGGACGTCTTGTACAGCCTCGACGACTCCAGTCGGGCCTACGTGCGCATCGATCGCCCGATGATCGAGGCCATGGGAGCCAGGGTCAAGGCCGCACGCCGCGAGATCGACGCCCGGCTCTCCCGGCTGCCGCCGGCCCAGCGCGTCATGGCCCTGCGCTTCCTCGGCGCGATGGAGCCCGACAAGCCGATGGTGGAGACCCCGACCACGGCCCATCCGACGGAGCGCCGGGAAAGGATCGCCGGCTACGAGTGCAGCGTGAAGCGGCTGATGCGCGACCAGCGGAAGGCGGGCGAGGTGTGCGTGGCGGAATGGAAGGAGGTGGGTGTCGAGCAGCGGGAGCTCGCCGTCTTCCGCCAGCTCGCCAACTTGCAGCGGGAGCTGATGGGCGCCGAGGGCCTGACGCCGCTCGAGCTGGTACCGAATCAGCCCCTCGACATCCTGGTTCAGTTCGATGGCTTTCCCTTGCGCTTCGTCAACGTGCAGAACGGGGAGGCCACCGCCGAGGTGCTGGTCCGGGCGGTGGAGCGCATCGACGTCCCGGCGGCGCTCTTCGCGATCCCCGAGAGCTACGCCCAGCGCGGTGTCCGCTCGCTCCTGGGTCCCGGTACGCCGGCCAGTCCGTCAGCGCCCGGTCGGTAACGGCGCCACCGTCGCGGCCGCAGACCTCCGACAGCACGGGCTCGATCCCCTTCTGCAGGGCGAGCTGCTCCGACTCGTGCGTGAGCACCATGGTCATGGGCGTCGTCGCCCTCTCGAAGTCGCGCGCGGCGGTGCACACGTGCGACCCGCCAGCACGATGGGCAGTCCTGGCGCAATCCCGCCCAGCAGCTCGTCCACGATTTCGACGCCCGTGGGCTGCACGAATTCCTCACCGATTCCGACGCGTTGCCATAGGCGCCCGCATTCGTGATCGGCAGGCTGGAGGCGCCCCTCGATGGCGGGGAGGCGATCGCAGGCGGGCGGGAAGATTGAAGTACGATCGGAACGGATGAAGGCGCCCGACGAGAGAGGCGGCGTCGCCGCCGCCGCCCTGGCCCTGGTAGTCGTGATCGGCACCCTCGCGGGCGCGGCGATCTTCGAGGCAGCGGACGCCGACCGCTACTACCGGAGCGTGCAGGAGGACGAGGCCCTGGAGTGGGCCACTTTCTGGGCCTTTCTGGGAGCGGCGGCGCTGAATCTGGGGGTGGCCTTCCGGGCCTCCCGGCGCGGTGTGCGGATCCCGTGGTTCCCAGTCGGGGTCGCCCTCTTCTGCATCTTCGTCGCCATGGAGGAGATCTCCTGGGGCCAGCGGGTCCTGGGCTACCGACCCCCGGCGTACTTCCTCGAGGAGAACTACCAGCAGGAGCTGAACCTCCACAACGTCTTCTCCACCTCGCTGCGGAAGGGGGTGCTGAAGGCGGTCATTCTCGGCTACGGGGTCGCACTCCCGCTCCTCGCACGAGTCCCCACCGGGGGACGGCTGCTGTCGCGAGCCGGGGGCGGGGCGCCGCCCCTGTCTCTCGCACCCGCCTTCCTCGCCACCTGGCTGGCCTACGAGTGGTACCCGTGGAGTCATACCGGCGAGTGGGTCGAGCTCACCCTGGGCCTCGGCTTCCTGTTCGCGGTGTTGCCCGCCACAGAGACCGCGAACGCGCCCTCGAAGTCGCGCAGTCGGGCGGGCCGGGCCGCCGCCTGGGTCGCCCTGGCGACCGGCGGGGTCTGGGCGCTCGGGGCCGCGGGCGCCGCCGCCTCACGCCTGCAGCGGAGCGCCAGCCCCGAGATCCTGGAAGCCGCGCGGGCGGAGGTCGAGATGCTGCGGCGTGACTTCCTGGAGAAGCGGGTGCGGACCTCGTGCGGGCTCCACAAGCGCCTCTACACCTTCGTGGAGCAGTACGACGCGGATGCGCTCCTGGCGGGCCGGTTCGTCGCGCTCACCGAACGGGGATTGCCCGAGGAACGCGCCGCGTACTTCCTGGACCCCTGGAACTCGCCGTATTGGATCCGGGACCGCTGCGAGCGCCGCGAACAGCGTCGCAGTGTCTTCGTCTACTCGTTCGGGCCGAATCGCGTGCGCGACTCGACGCACTTCGAGATCCGTGAAGACGACGTGGGCGCCTACCTGCGCAGGCGCCCACGTGGAGACGAGGAGTAGGCGGCGCGATCAGCGGCCGTGGCGGAGGTTGAAGAGAAACTCTTCCAGCTCCGAATCGCTGTCGGAGTCGGAGTCACCGTCAGAGTCCGAGTCGCTGTCACTGTCGGAGTCGCTGTCGCCGTCTTCGTCCTCGAGGCGAAGCTGGCCGCGAACCTCGCCCGCCGGGTTGGCGACCGAGTGGACGTTGACGTAGATGTTCCCGTCCCGGATCGCGTCCAGCAGCTCGGCGAGGTTGGTGATCTCCACCCCGATGCTGGGCACGCAGTCCGCACCGACCGCGGCGACGTTGGCATCGGTAAGGGTGGCGCGGGCGAGCCGGCCGTCCACGTCGAAGCCGCCGGGGATGAACCCGGAGAGGAACACCACCACCGGGCCGTTCTCGCCCTCCGGTGCGCAGTGGAGGTGGGCCTGGGTGATGGCCACGCCGTCCCGCACCTTGAGTTTGAAGTGGGCCGCGGTGGAGCCTTCGTTGAACTTCAGCTTGGCCCGGCCCCGGGTTTCGGTCTCCACCGGGGGCACTTCCTGGCCTCCACTCAGCACCGCCTTGGCCTTCGGGCCGTCGCTCCCGTCTCCGGCGCTCGCCGCCAGGCCCATCAACAGCACGATCAGCAGCATGCTCAGTACGAAACGGATCTGCATCGGGGGTCCTCCAATGGAACGGGGTGAAATCGTAACAGACCCCCAGAAAAGAGGGGGCAGAAGGACTCCTTGCATCGGCTACGCCGGATCGACTGATCTGGATTCGCCCCCCGAGGGGTGAGCCTTGCGCGGCTGGTGAATATCCCCGGCCGACTGCCAGTCCCATGCCCCAAAGCAGCCGCGACACCCGTCTCGGAGTCGAGCCGGCGTCTCGCGTCCTGGGGGGA
>JAPUKG010000420.1 GCA_027295775.1 Pseudomonadota bacterium | reverse complement strand
CGGCCATCTCGGGATAGGCCTCGTACTCCAGGTACTGGATCTCGCGCCCCCGCGCCCGATTGCGGACGGCGCCCACGAACTGGACCACTCCCCCGGCATCCGGGCCGGTCACCCGGGCCGCCACCTCTTCCGGGTTCAGGGTCCGGCCCGAGATCGTGCACGTGCCGGCCCCGCCGGAGACGGGCGGCAGGAAGGCGACCTCGTCGCCATCGCGAAGCTCGCGATCCAGCTTCGCCAGCTCGAGGTTGACCGCGACGGCCAGGCGCTCGCCAAGGCGGTCGAAGATGGGGAAGCGCTCGGCGAGCCGGTTGCGCAGGTCGCCCACGGAGGCGCCGGGATCGAGCTCGTAGTCCAGCTCCTTCTCACCGGCCTCCTCCCGGACGCCGCCGAAGAGCTTCACGGTCACGCGCATGGGCCAAGGCTACCGCGCCCGACGGACCGCTCAACCGCGCCCCGGGGCCCACCGATGAGGTCCCAATGGACTGGGAATCGACACGACCCCTGCGCGACGAGGTGGAGGGAGCACTCGACCGCCTGCGGCCCGGCCTGGTGGCGGACGGTGGCAACGTCGAGCTGCTGGGCGTAGACCCCGACGGCACCGTTCGCATCGTGATGCAGGGCGCCTGCGCCACCTGCCCCGCCCAGATGGCCACGATCCGCATCGGCCTGGAAGAGCCCCTGCGGCGGGCGGTACCCGGCGTGAAGTCCGTGGTCGTGTTCTGAGCTCGACCCGGTCGCTCCCCCAACACTTCTGCTTGCATCCTGATTTTCCTCCCGCCTAGAATGGCTCCAGGTCGGTTCTCGACCTTCGTCAATGGAACGGGAGGGGGCCATGGCAACGCGACGGAAGAAGACCACTCGACGCAAGTCCGCTCGGGGCGCGGCGCCTCGCCGCAAGCCCGCACGCAAGAAGGCCAGTCGCAAGAAGGCAGGAAAGAAGAAGACCGGGCGAAAGAAGGCCGCCCGGAAGAAGGCGCGAAAGAAGACGGCCCGGAAGAAGAGCGCGCGCAGGAAGACGACCCGACGGAAGCCCGGCCGCAAGAAGACCACGCGAAAGAAGACGGCGCGCAGGAAGACGACCCGGAGAAAGGCGCGGAAGAAGACCGCGCGGAGAAAGACCGGGAAGAAGAGCACCCGCAAGAAGGCCGCCCGGAAGAAGGCCTCACGGCGCAAACCGGTCCGCAAGAAGACCGCCCGGAAGAAGAAGCCGGTCCGCAAGGCCACGGCCCGGCGGCGCGCGCCCGCGCGGCGGGCCGAGACGGCTCCCGCACCCACGCCGGCACCCACGCCCGTCCCGGCGCCGGTCCGGAGCGAAGCGCCGGCGGTCTCCCAGCCGAGCCTGTTCAAACCCCCGGCCCCGCCTCCGTCCGCCACACCGAGCGTCGTCAGCCGGGCTCCCGAGAGCATCGGCCGAGTGGAGCACTACTTCGGGCAATCGGGAGCGGCGATCGTAAAGGTGGAGCGGGGACCGATCCGCGTCGGCGACACGCTGCACTTCCGCGGGCACACGACGGACTTCTACCAGCGGATCGAGCACATGGAGTTCGACCACCAGCCAATCGAGGTCGCGAACACGGGACAGAGCGTGGGAGTCCAGGTGTCTCAGAAGGTGCGGGAGCAGGACGAGGTGTTCCGGCTCTCGACCTAGGACGAATCCCCGCTCTCGCCGGAGCCACCCTTGATGGCCTTTAGGGAGGCCTGCGACCTGGGCTTGTCGCCGCCGCCCATCACGACCTGGCCGTTGAAGACCGCGCCTTCCTCGATCACGATCGATGGGGTGTGGAGGTTGCCGTCGACGCGAGCGGTCTTGTGGAGGACGACCTGGCGGCCGGCCTTCACGTCGCCGGTCACCGTGCCACTGATGACGACGGTGGTAGAAGAGATGCGGGCGTCGATCTCGCCGGTCTCGCCCACGATCAGGGTATTCTCGCTGTTGATCTCGCCCGTGAAGCGGCCGTCGATGCGGACGGTGTCCTTGAAAGACAGCTTGCCCTCGAACTCGGACCCCTGATCGATGAAGGCGGTCAGGTTGCTGCTTCCGCCGGAGGCCGCCGCGGATCGCGCCTTCATCGGAACGGTGGGGGTGCCTTCATCCTTGCCGCGAAAACCGCTGAGCGCCATCGAGCGTTCCTCCTGATTCCTGGCTGGCTGGCGAGTGGAAACTGAGCCTGGAATCGGCGCGATTCGGCGCGGACTTGAGAAAAACCCCGCAGAAGGGGAGTTGGATCTCCTTCTGCGGCGCCCTGAGGGGGATCTGCCGGCCCGTAGGCGAGCAGACGGCCTGCTAGACTCGGCCGCCATGTCTGCGCTCCAGGGCGAGGCCGCGACCCTTCTGCACCGGGCGCTCGCGAGCGGGCGCCTGCACTCGGCCTATCTGCTCTCCGGCCCGGGAGAAGCGCCCCGAGAAGCGGCCCGGGACTTCGCGCGTGCCCTGGTCTGCACCGCCGAGCCGGCCGCGCGGCCCTGCGACGACTGTCGCGAGTGCCGCCGCTCCCACGAGGACGAGCCCGTCGAGCTCGACGGCGCGGGCAAGCGCGGCCCCTTGCTCCGGCACGTGGGCGACCATCCCGACCTGCTCTGGGTGGAGCGCGGTCCCGGTGACACCCGGGTGCGAATCGCCCAGGTGCGCGCCGTGCAGAACGCGCTCCGCCTGGGCGCCAACGAGGGGGGCTGGCGCGCCGCCGTCATCGCCGACGCCGAGTGGCTGAACCAGGAGGCGCAGAACGCGCTGCTGCGACTGCTCGAGGAGCCGCCGCCGCAGACCTGCATGCTGCTGGTGACCGCCAGCGCCGCCGGGCTCCTGGCCACGATCCGCTCGCGCTGCCAGCGGGTGGTCTTCCCGCCCACCGCGCCACCGCCGCTCCGCGGCGAAGGGGCGGCGCCCGAGCGGCGGGAGCTGGCGGCGCGCTTCGACCAGATCGGCGACGCCGGGCTGCCCGACCTGTTGGACTGGGCCGAGGAGTTCCGGGGCGACCGCGTGAGCGCGGCGGCCCGGGCCCACTCGCTGCTCGAGACCGGCTCCCAGTGGCTGCGAGAGCGCGTGCGCGAGTTGGTGCGCCGCGGCGACCGCGACCCGCACCCCGAGCTCGACGCCTTCTCCGCCCTGGCGGCTTGCCGCAAGGACCTGGACCAGCGCAACGCGAATCCCCAGATGGTGGCGGAGCGCGCGCTGCTGGCCCTCCACCGGGCGGCCGCGCCATGAGCGCGGTCTTCTACCTCACCACGCCCATCTACTACATGAACGGAGAGCCACACATCGGGCACACCTACGCGACCGTCGTGGCGGATACGCTGGCGCGCTACCACCGCCTGTGCGGCGAGCGGACCTTCCTACTGACCGGGAGCGACGAGCACGGGGAGAAGGTGCTCGAGGCCGCGGCCGAGCGCGGCGTGCCGCCCCAGGAGATCACCGATCACTACTCGGCGATCTTCCGCTCCACCTGGGACGAGCTGGGGCTCCACTACGACCGCTTCATCCGCACTACCGAGCCGGCCCATCGCCAGGTCGTCCAGGGCATCCTGCAGACCCTCTTCGATCGCGGCCAGATCTACTTCCAGGAGTACGGGGGCAACTACTGCGTCGGCTGCGAGCGCTTCCTGACCGAGCGCGACCTGGTCGACGGGCTGTGCCGGGACCACGAGCGCGCGCCCGAGCACCGCACCGAGTCCAACTACTTCTTCAAGATGACCGAGCACTTCGAGTGGCTGGTGGGCCACTTCGAGGAGCATCCCGACTTCGTGCGGCCGGAGCGCTACCGCAACGAGGCCCTGGCCATGCTGCGCGACGAGAGCGGCCTGGGCGATCTGTGCATCTCCCGGCCCAAGTCGCGCCTGCACTGGGGCATCGAGCTGCCCTTCGACGCCGACTACGTCTGCTACGTGTGGTTCGACGCGCTGGTGAACTACCTGACCGGCGCGGGCTACCCGGACGGCGAGGAGTTCCCGGAGTTCTGGAGCGAGTGCCAGCACGTGATCGGAAAGGACATCCTGAAGCCCCACGCGATCTTCTGGCCCACCATGCTGCACGCCCTGGGGGTCGAGCCACCGCGCCATTTGAACGTCCACGGCTTCTGGAACGTGGACGACCGGAAGGTCTCGAAGAGCCTGGGCAACATGGTGGCGCCCCTGATCATGCGCGACCGCTACGGCTTCGACGCCTTCCGCTACTACCTGATGCGAGACATGGTCTTCGGGCTGGACGCGAGCTTCAGCGAGGAGGCCCTGGTCGCCCGGGTGAACGCCGACCTGGCCAACAACCTGGGCAACCTGGTGAGCCGGACCCTGAACATGACCGAGCGCTTCACCGAGGGGCGCGTGCCCGAGCCCGGCCCGGGCGACGAGCCCGAGCGCGCCGTGGAGTCTGCGCTGGCCCAGGCGGTGGCGGAGGTGGACCGGCGCGTGCGCGAGATGGCGCTCCACCGCGCCCTCGAGGCGATCCTGCGCGCGGTCGACGCCGCGAATCGCTACCTGGAGCAACGCGAGCCCTGGAAGGCCGCGAAGGACCCGGAACGCGCCGGCGGCGTGGCGACGACGCTCTACACCTGCTGCGAGGCGCTGCGCATCACCGCGCTCCTGCTCTCGCCGTTCCTGCCCGAGAAGTCGGCGGAGATCCTGGCCCGGCTCGGCCTGGAGGGCGCGCTCAAGGGCGCCCGCCTGCCCGCCGACGCGAGCTGGGGCCGCATCCCGGTCGGTTCGCCGACATCCGTGGGAAAGCCCCTGTTCCCGCGCATCGAGAGCGAGGAACAGCCCGCCTGATGTGGCTCGACAGTCACTGCCACATTACCGCGGATCGCTTCGCGGAGGACCGGGCCGAGGTGCTCCAGCGGGCCACCGCCGCCGGCGTCGACACCCTGCTCGCGATCGGATCGGGCTACGGCCTGAAGGGCAACGCGGACGCGGCGCGGCTGGCGCGCGACGACGCGCGGGTGTTCGCCACGGCCGGCGTGCACCCACACGAGGCGTCGGAGCTCGACGACGAGGGCCGGGCCGCGCTGCGCGGGTGGCTCGCCGAGCCCCGGGTGGTGGCCGTCGGCGAGTGCGGTCTCGACTACCACTACATGAATTCGCCCCTGGACGTGCAGCGGAAGGTCTTCGCGGAGCAGGTGGCCCTGGCCCGGGAGCTCGACCTCCCGGTCTCGATCCACGTGCGCGGGGACGACCCCAGCGCCTACGACGAGCTGCTCGAGATCTGGCTGGCCGAGGGCCGAGGCGAGCTCGAGGGCGTCCTCCACTGCTACACGGGGACGCTCGAGTTCGCGAGGCGCGGGCTCGACGCGGGGCTCCGGGTTTCGTTCTCGGGCATCCTCTCCTTCAAGAAGAGCGGTGCGCTCCGGGAGGCGGCGCGCGCCCTGCCCCTCGATCAGCTGCTGATCGAGACCGATGCGCCCTTCCTCGCGCCCGAGGGCCACCGGGGCAAGCGGAACGAGCCGGCCTGGGTTCCCGTGGTCGGGGCCGTGCTGGCCGCCCTGCACGGTGTGGACCCCGAGCAGATCGCGGCCGTCACCGCCCGAAATGCCCGGGCGCTGTTCCGCCTGCCCGAGCCCGGAGCCGCCGATGGTTGAGACCGACGACCTGCTGGCGCTGGCCGTTCGGCTCGCCCGAGAGGCCGGCGCGATCCAGCGCGAGCGCTACGAGACCGAGCTCGACATCCGCACCAAGAGCGAGTCCATCGACCTGGTGACCGAGGTCGACGAGGCGTGCGAGGCCCTGTTGGTCGGCACCCTCGAGCGCGAACGCCCGGACGACGCCGTCCTGGCCGAGGAGGGAAGCGGCCAGGACCGGGACGGCGCCGAGTGGCGCTGGATCATCGACCCGCTGGACGGCACCACCAACTATGCCCACGGCTATCCGCGCTTCTGCGTCTCGATCGGCGTCGAGCACCGCGGCAGGCGCGAGCTGGGCGTGGTCTACGACCCCCTCCTGGACGAGCTCTACCAGGCGGTGCGGGGCGGCGGCGCCTTCCTGAACGGCCGCCGGCTCTCGGTCTCCGCCGAGGTGCACCTGGGCCAGGGACTCCTGGCCACCGGCTTCTCCTACGACGTGCGCACGACTCGCGACGACAACGTGGCCCAGTTTGCGCGCTTCCTGAAGTCGGCCCGCGCGGTGCGGCGGGACGGCGCTGCCGCGCTCGACCTCTGCTACGTCGCGGCCGGGCGCTTCGACGGCTTCTGGGAGTTCAAGCTGCACCCCTGGGACGTGGCCGCCGGCATCCTGATCGTGGAGGAGGCGGGCGGACGCTGCAGCGACGCACGGGGCGGTCCGCCGCCCCGCTCGGGCGCCGAAACCGTGGCCAGCAACGGCCACCTGCACGAGACCATGCTGGCGGTGCTGGCCGGCAAGGAGGCCGACTAGCAGAGGCGGCCGACGCGCAGCGAGCCCACCCGAGGCTTCGCCTCGGGTGAGGCGAGCGAAGGCGGGCCCCTGCCGGACAAGGAGGCCGCTTCCGCCGGCTAGCTCCCGTCCTCGCCGAGGGCCGGATCCACGGTGAAATCCTCGGGTGCGAGATCCTCCACCAGGTCGCCCTCCTCCTCGGCGATCTCCTCGGAGACGAACCGGTTGCGGAAGGCCTCGAGGTTCACGGGGACGTTCTCGGCGAGGTCGTTCTCGACTCGATAGACGGCGGCTCCCCCAGCGCGGAGCGCCGCGATCCCGAGATCCGGATCGGCCTCCCCCAACGACACG
>JAPUKG010000042.1 GCA_027295775.1 Pseudomonadota bacterium | reverse complement strand
AGACGAAGATCCCACCGTTCGCAATGTTGCTCGCGTACTCCTCCCGAAAGGCCTCCTCCGTGGCGTACTCGATGCGCAATTGTCGCGGCTCGGTGGGCACAGGGTCTCCGAGGGCACCGTGGCAGCAATCCCCACCTCCTTGATCGGCCGAGCCCAGGGTGAACCTGACCCCAGCCCGCCGTCGCGCGAGAGCGGAAGCTTCCGCTGGCGTTGGACGGGGAGAGGCTTCCGAGGGAGATGGCTACGGCGCCCCGTTCCCGGGCACCTCCGCTGGATCGATGCGCCGATGCCGCCGCCAGCCCTCCCTCAGAAGCCAGGTCCTAGGCCTGGCGACCGCCGGTGGCCCAGCATCCCGGCTACCCGACGGGACGGCAGTCTTCCAGCCGTCGAACCAGGCGCCGGACGATGCCTCGTCCAGGCGAACCGGCGGCGCCGTTCCGTAGCGCTTTCGCCAGTGCCTTCGGGCGTTGAGGAGCACATAGGCCAGGGCGTTCCGCACCTCTCGGGGGGTCCGCAGGACGCGCAGGTGATACCGCCCCTCCATCACCTTCCGTCGAAGCCCGAAAACGCGGTTGACCGCTCGCGCGAACCGGGCGGAGATCGACTTCATCCCCCGCCCGAGCGCCTCCTTCCCGGCGGACTCCACCAGGAGATGTGCGTGATCCCCCTGGATCGAGAAGTGGACCACGCGGAACTCGCCGCGCTCGCAGCTCGCTCGGAACGAACGGCGGATCTCTCGGACAAACCGCCTGGATCGGTTCTGTCAATGCCGAAGGCGGGAGGCGAGGTTCGCACTTGGGGGGCCAAGGGCCTGACGCCTGTCCCGAGGCGTCTGGGAAGAGCGGCACGCCGCCGAGACGTTGCCGAGCTCCTCGGCCCGGCGAAAGAGACGCAGACGAAGAGCGTGTACCCTGTCCTCGAGGGTCATCGAGCCCCCTCCCGTGTTGATGTGGTGCAACAACAACGTAGGAGAGGACCTCGAATGGCCCTCGCTGCCTTCCCCTCAGAAGTGTCTAGACCTTTGAGACATAGTTCACCCTAGAGGCCCTCCGTGAGGCGGTTCATCACCCGCCTCCTGAACGGCAGTCGGGAGTGGCCGTTGGGTCCGAGCTAGATGCGCTCGAAGTAGCGGGCCCGCTCGAAGTCGGTGACGCTGCTCGCGAAGCAGGCCTGCTCGGTGCGTGCGAAGTGGAGCATGTGGTCGATCACCGGGTCGCTGAAGACCTTGCGGGCGAAGGCGCTCTGGTCCAGGGCAGAGATGGCCGCCGGCAGGCTCGTGGGAACTTCGGGGAGGCCTTCGGCGCTGTAGGCGTCTCCCGAGAAGACGGGGCCGGGGTCGCGCTGGTGCTCGATCCCATCCAGGGCCGCGGCGATCAGGGCCGCGTAGGCCAGGTACGGGTTGGCGTCCGCGCCCGGGATACGGCACTCCACCCGCAGCGACGGCCCGTGGCCCACCACGCGGAAGCCCACCGTCCGGTTGTCGTAGCTGTAGGCCACCCGGGTGGGCGCGAAGGTGCCCTCCACGTACCGCTTGTACGAGTTCACGGTGGGGGCGAAGAACAGGGACAGCTCCTGTGCGTGCTCGAGCATCCCGCCCAGGACGAAGCGGAAGGTGTCCGAAGCCGAGACGGGCATGCCGAGCATCGGCTGGTCGCCGGCGAAGACGGGCGTACCCTCCGCGTCGGTCAGGCTCAGATGGATGTGCAGGCTGTTGCCGGCGAACCGTTGGTCCCACTTGGCCATGAACGTCAGTGCGGCGCCCTGCTGGGCCGCGATCTCCTTGGCGGCGAGCTTGTAGATGACGTGCCGGTCCGCCATCTCCAGGGCCGGCGCGTAGCGCAGGTTGATCTCGTGTTGGCCCGGCCCCCACTCGCCCTTGCTGAACTCCACCGGGATCGCGGATGCATCCACGAGCCGGCGGATCGATCCGATCACGGGCTCGGCGAAGGTGCTCGACAGCACGTGGTAGTCCTCGACATAGCGCTGGCTGGTGACCAGCTCCCGGTAGCCCTTCTCGCCCGCGCTCTGGTACGTCTCCCGGAACAGGAAGAACTCGAGCTCGCTGCCCATGTGAGGCTGGAGGCCCCGCTCGTCGGCCCGCTCCAGCTGGCGGCGCAGGATCGAACGGGGCGCCACGGGGACGAGATCGTCTCGCTCTTCGCCGAGGGCGTCGCAGAGTACGATGGCGGAGCGGTCGAGCCAGGCCGCGCGGCGCAGGGTGCCCAGGTCCGGCAGGCAGCGGAAGTCGCCGTACCCGGTATCCCAGCTGGTGAAGGCGTAGCCCGGGGTGGGATCCATCTCCATGTCGCAGGCCAGGAGGTAGTCGCACACATGCATGCCACCTCGAGCGATCTCCTCCAGGAAGAAGTGGCCCGTGATGCGCTTGCCGACCAGGCGACCGTAGAGATCCGCGAAGGCCGTGACGATGGTCTCGATTTCGCCGTCGTCCACCAGTCGGGTCAGCGTCTCCAGATCGAGGCGACCCGTTTCGCCCATCTCAGCCGTCCACCTCGTCCTCGCCGTCCTCGACCGAGTGGAACAGGGTCAGCTGCGGCAGCGCCTGGGCGTCCTCGCTCGTCACCGGATATCGGTCCGAGAAGCACGCGTCGCAGATGCCGCGCTTCATCTGTGCGGCCGCAGTGCGCTGGAGCCCTTCGAGGCTCAGGTAGCCCAGGCTGTCGGCGCCCATGATCTCCCGGATCTCCTCCACGCTGTGGTTGGAGGCAATCAGCTCCTCCCGGGTCGGCGTGTCGATGCCGTAGTGGCAGGGCCCGATGGTGGGCGGCGCCGAGACGCGCAGGTGTACCTCCCGGGCGCCGGCATTGCGCATCATGGTGGCGATCTTGCGCAGGGTCGTGCCGCGCATGATCGAGTCCTCCACCAGCACCACGCGTTTGCCCTCGAGGAAGCCCCGCATGGCGTTGTGCTTGATCTTGACGCCGAAGTCGCGGATGGACTGGGCCGGCTCGATGAAGGTGCGCTTCACGTACTGGTTGCGCACCAGGGCCGTCTCGTAGGGGATGCCGGACTCCTCGGCGAATCCCAGCGCCGCCGACATGCCCGAGTCGAGCACCGGCGTCACCATGTCGGCGGCCACCGGGTGCTCCCGGGCCAGCACTCGGCCGAGCTCCTTGCGGAACGCGTAGACGTTCGAGCGCATCAGATTCGAGTCCGGGCGCGCGAAGTAGATGTACTCGAACACGCAGAAGTGCTCGGGCGCCTCGCGTCCGAAGGGGCGCAGGCTGCGCAGGCGGCCGCGCCGGATCACCACGACCTCGCCGGGCTCGACGTCCCGCTCGAACCTCGCCCCGATCAGGTCGAGGGCACAGGTCTCGCTGGCCAGCACGAACCCGTTGCCCAGGCGCCCGATCGAGAGGGGCCGGAAGCCGTGCGGGTCGCGGGCGGCGATCAGCGCGTCGTCGGTGAGCAGCAGGAGACTGAAGGCACCCTTCACCCGGGACAGGGCGTCGATGAGGCGGTCCTCCAGGGCGCCCTCCCGGGAGCGCGCCAGCAGGTGCAGCACAACCTCGCTGTCCGAGGTGGAGCTGAAGATGGCGCCCCGCCCCTCGAGCTCCCGGCGGATCGCCAGGGCGTTCACCAGGTTGCCGTTGTGGGCGATGGCGACCGGTCCGCCGTCGGTGGTGGCGCAGATAGGCTGGGCGTTGCGCAGCAGGCTCTCGCCCGAGGTCGAGTAGCGGACGTGGCCGATGGCGTGCTTGCCCAGGAGCCGCGCGATCCCCTTCGAATTGAAGTTGTCGGCGACCAGTCCCATGGCCCGCTGAACCGTGTGCTCGTGGCCGTTGGAGGCCACGATGCCGCAGCTCTCCTGGCCACGGTGCTGGAGCGCGTAGAGCCCGAGGTAGGTCAGGTGCGCGGCCTCTTCGTGCCCGTGGATGCCGAACACGCCGCACTCGTCGTGGAAGTGATCGGCCTCGCGCTCTCGCAGCAGTCCCTCGAGGGTCTCGCGGTCTTGGGTCATGACGTCTCCAGTCTGCGCGGGATCGCGCGCTCCCAGATAGCCTGCAATCGCGAGACCTCGACGTCGATCCAGGATCGGCCGGGTCCCGAGGCGATGATCAACCGATCGCCGCCCGTCTCTCCCACCGTGCGCGCCGGAACGCCGGCCTCCGCCGCCGCGGCCAGCAAGCCGTCCGGGTCCGACGTCGTCGCGACCACGCGGCTCGGAGTCTCGCCGAACAGGAGCGCGTCCGGACGCATGGTCTCGTCGAGCTCCACGCGGACGCCGAGACCGGGCTCGCCCTCGGCGAAGCTGCACTCGGCCAGCGCCACGGCGATGCCCCCATCGGACACATCGTGGGCGCTCCTGAGGAGACCTCGCTCGACGCCCACCGCCAGCAGCCCCTGCAGGCGTCGCTCCCGGTCGAGATCCACCGCCGGCGGCAGACCCGCTTCCAGGCCTCGGCGCTCGGCCAGCCAGTGGCTTCCGCCGAGCTCTTCCCGCGTCTCGCCCAGCAGCACCACGGCGAGGCCGGACTCCGGGAAGTGGGAGACGGCGAAGCGCTCCCAGGGCTCGAGCAGGCCCACCGCCGCGATCACGGGCGTCGGGTAGATCGCCCGACCCGAGGTCTCGTTGTAGAAAGAGACGTTCCCCGAGACGACGGGAGTCGCCAGCGCCCGCGACGCGTCGCTGAGACCACGCGTCGCCTGGGCGAACTCCCACATGATCTCGGGCTTCTCGGGATTGCCGAAGTTGAGGCAGTTGGTGAGCGCCATGGGCCGCGCCCCGGTGCAGGCGACGTTGCGGGTGGCCTCGGCCACCGCCGCCACGGTGCCCAGGTACGGATCGAGCCAGCACCAGCGCGGGTTGCAGTCCACCGCCATGGCCAGCGCCTTCGAGGTGGGCGTACCGTCCTCGCGCTTCACCCGCACCAACGCGGCGTCGCCGCCCGGACCGAGCACGGTGTTCCCCTGAACGAGCTGGTCGTACTGCCGGTAGACCCAGCGCTTCGAGCCCAGGTTGGGCGAGTCGAGGAGCGCCTCCAGGGCAGCGCCCAGATCCTCTTCGGGCGCCACGGAGGCGAGATCCAGCTTTTGCCGCTCGCGCAGGTCGGCCGGCTCGGCCACGGGACGCTCGAGGACCGGCGAGCTGCCGGAGACCGGCGCCACCGGGATGTCCACCACGGTCTTCCCGTGCCAGCGGATGCGCATGCGCCCGTCGCCGGTGACACGGCCCACCACCACCGCATCTAGATCCCAGCGCGCGAAGATGGCCTCCACCTCCTGCTCGCGCCCGGCGCGCGCCACGATCAGCATGCGCTCCTGGCTCTCGGAGAGCAGCATCTCGTAGGGCGTCATGCCGCGGGCGCGCTGGGGCACGCGGTCGAGATCCATCTCGATGCCCGTGTCGCCGCGGTCGGCCATCTCGAAGGAGGAGCAGGTGAGACCTGCGGCCCCCATGTCCTGAATGCCGACGATGGCGTCGGTGCGCATGAGCTCCAGGCAGGCCTCGATCAGACACTTCTCGGTGAAGGGATCGCCGACCTGGACCGTCGGCCGCTTCGCATCGCTCTCGTCGTCGAACTCGGACGACGCCAGCAGGCTGGCGCCGTGGATGCCGTCCCGGCCGGTCTTGCTCCCGACGTAGATGACTGGGTTGCCCACTCCGGCCGCGCTCGCCCGGAAGATCCGGTCGCTCTCCACCACGCCCAGGTTGAACGCGTTCACCAGGATGTTGCCGCGGTAGCACTCGTGGAACTGGGTCTCGCCCCCGACGGTGGGCACGCCCACGGGATTGCCATAGCCGCCGATCCCCTCGACCACCCCGCGCAGCAGCCGCTGATGCACCGGATCGTCCAGCGGGCCGAGGCGGATCGAATCCATGGAGGCCACGGGGCGGGCGCCCATGGTGAAGATGTCTCGCAGGATGCCGCCCACGCCGGTGGCCGCGCCCTGCACCGGCTCGATGAAGGAAGGGTGGTTGTGGCTCTCGATCTTGAAGACCGCTGCCAGCCCGTCGCCGAGGGCCACGGCTCCCGCGTTCTCGCCCGGCCCCTCCAGCACCTGCTCCCCATCGGTGGGAAGCTCCTTCAGATAGACGCGGCTCGACTTGTAGGAGCAATGCTCGGACCACATGACGCCGAAGATCCCGACCTCCGGGAAGGTCGGCACGCGGCCCAGGAGCTCGAGCACGCGCTCGTACTCCTCCTCGGTAAGCCCGTTGGCGAGGGCCACCTCGAGGTTCACCACGGGCTCCTCGCCGCTCACTTCCGGGCCACCGCGTCCACCAGAGAGCCCAGGATGGCCAGCCCGTCAACGCCGCCGATGCTCGGCTCGACGGCGTGCTCCGGGTGGGGCATCAGGCCGAGCACATTGCCGGCCTCGTTGGTGATGCCGGCGATGTTGCGCAGCGAGCCGTTCGGATTGGCACGGTCGGTGACCGCGCCGTCGGGCTCGCAGTAGCGGAGCGCGATCTGCCCGTTCCGCTCCAGGGCGTCCAAGGTCTCCGCATCGGCCGTGTAGGCGCCCTCGCCGTGCTTGATCGGGATTCGCAGCACCTCGCCGGTGCGGGCCCGGCTGGTAAAGGGGGCACGGCTGGCCTCCACCCTGACGTGCAAGAGCTCGCAGACGAAGCGCAGATGGTGATTGCGGATCAGGACCCCGGGCAGGAGCCCGGACTCGCACAGGATCTGGAAGCCGTTGCAGGTCCCCAGCACGGGCCCGCCGCGCTCGGCAAAGCGCTTCACCGCGGCCACGATGGGCGAGTAGTGTGCCATGGCCCCGCAGCGCAGGTAGTCGCCGTAGGAGAAGCCGCCGGGCAGGAGCACGGCCTCGGTGTCGGGAGGCAGCTCGGGGTCCTTGTGCCAGACCAGGGCGGCCTCGACGGCGAGCGCGCTCTTCAGAGCGAACCGCATATCGCGGTCGTCGTTCGAGCCGGGGAATTGCACGACCGCGAACAAGGGGGCCCCCGCCAAGATCCTGAATTGAAACGAGTTTTGGCAACTCGCGCAGTGTACCGAAGATCGGCCCCGGACTCACGAGGCTCCGCGGTACAGGCCCGAGTCCCGGTAGCTCGCCACCAGCTCCTGGAGGAAGACCTGGAGGACGGCGGTGACCGGCACCGCGACCAGCAGGCCGACGAAGCCCAGCAGGTTGCCGCCGATCAGGAGCGCCAGGATCACGGTGACCGGGTGCAGGCCCAGGCTCTCGCCGACGATCCGCGGGGTCAGCACGAAGCCCTCGAGGCCCTGGACGACGGCGTACCAGCCGACCACCGCCAGCAGGTGCGCGTCGAGGCCGAACTGGAAGAGGGCCATGGCGCTCGCGGCGGAGAGGGCCAGCGCGCCCCCCACGTAGGGGATGATGGCCAGCGCGCCGGACGCGATCCCGATCATCACCGCCAGGTCGATGCCGATCACCCAGAAGCCCGCGGCGTAGAGCACGCCCAGGATGAGACACACGGTGAGCTGGCCGCGGATGAAGCCCGCCAGCAGTCGATCGACGGTCCGCGCCTTCTCGCGCACCGCCTCGAGGTAGGGCCGGGGAACCAGGGAGAGTACGCCGGCGGTGAGGCGATCGAAGTCCACCAACAGGTAGAACGCGATCACGGGAATCACCGCGAGGCCGATCAGCGAGCCGATGGTCCCGGTCGCGAACCCGGTTGCACTGCCGAGAACACTGCGCACCGTCTCGATGGGCGGCGCGATTCCCTGGCTGCGCAGGCGATCGATCCCCTCCCGGAAGCTTCCGGGCAGCTCCAGGTCGAAGTTCTCCTCCAGCCACGGGCCAATGGCCTGCATGAGCCGATCCACGTAGCCCGGCAGGGCGCGGGCCAGCTCCGCGAGCTCCTGCTGCATGAGGGGCACCACGAACAGCGCGAAGGAGACCAGCGCCCCCAGCGCGACGCCCAGCAGCAGCAGGACGGCCAAGCCCCGCGGCAGGTGCCAGGCCTGGAAGCGGTCGATGACGGGGTCCAACAGGTAGGCGAGCGTCAGGGCCACGACGAGGGGCGTGAGCGCGCCCCGGAGCACCCACAGCAGGACGAGGATCAAGCCCAGGGTGGCGACCCCGACGATCAGCCAGCGAATCGATCGCTGGATGAAGATCTGGTCGTCGCTCTGCATCCTTCCCCCCGGAACGCCCAGGAATGCGACAGGTCATTCTAACAGCGTTTGGAACTCGTGCTTGTTGCCCCGCGCTGTCGGCGAAGCTTTAATCGTTCTCGCAGGAGAAATCGCCATGGGAATCGACATCACCCTGCTTCGCGAGCTGTGCACCCGCACACTCGAGCGGACCGACCTCCCGGAGCTCGGCCAGCGCTCCGAGGGCAAGGTCCGGGACAGCTACGTGCGCGACGGACAGCGCACCATCGTCGTGAGCGACCGGTTGAGCTGCTTCGACGTGGTGGTGGGAACGATCCCGCTGAAGGGGCAGGTGCTGAACCAGGTCGCGGCCTTCTGGTTCGAGAAGCTCGGCCACGTGGCGCGCAACCACCTGATCGACGTGCCGGACCCGAACGTCTCGCGGGTCCGGGAATGCGAGGTCCTACCCGTCGAGTTCGTGTACCGCGCTTACCTGACCGGCTCGACGAAGACGTCGATCTGGGCGGCCTACCAGCGCGGCGACCGCGACTACTGCGGCCATCGCCTGCCCGACGGCCTGCGCAAGCACGACCGCCTGCGCGAGCCGCTCCTCACCCCGACCACCAAGGCCGAGAAGGGCGCCCACGACGAGCTCACCTCTCGCGCCGCCCTGATCGAGAGCGGCGCCATCAGCGCCGAGCGCTACGACGAGGCCGCCGGCATCGCGGCGTCGCTGTTCGAGGCGGGCTCGCGCCTCGCGGAGAGCCGCGGTCTCATCCTCGTGGATACCAAGTACGAGATGGGCATCGACGCGGACGGACAGCTCACCGTGATCGACGAGATCCACACTCCCGACTCGTCCCGCTACTGGTACCGCGACAGCTACGAGCGCGCGCTCCGCGAGGGGCGGGATCCCGACGCCATCGACAAGGAGTACGTCCGCCTGTGGCTGGGCGAGCAGGGCTACCGCGGCGAGGGAGCGCCGCCTCCGATTCCGGACGACGTGCGCTGCGAAGCGGCCCGTCGCTACATCGAAGCCTACGAGCAGGTCAGCGGAAAGTCGTTCGAGCCGAACCTCGAGGAGCCCATAGCCCGGATCCGGCGCAACCTCGCTCGCAGTTCAGAAAACAGGCAGCGGCCGCTGCTTCGCTGAGCGGGAGGCACGTCTCGGTTCTGCGCACCTGAGCCGGGGTCGAGTCGGTTCGGCCAAGTCCCGCACGTACGCCGCGGACTTACGCGCACGGCACGACCCTTGCTTCCTGCAACCGGGTGAAGCGGGGGGCGGACACCTCGGCTCGAGGTGTGATTTTCACCTCATGAGGGTGTTCGCTTCGAACCCGAGCATTTTCGAGTGAAGGTGTTACGGTTTTTGGTGACAAGCCGTCGTCTCGACCCCCCGGACGAGGTGGCAGCGCGTACCGCGCTGTAAAACGGGGGTTCGAGTCAATGAGACATCTATGGTGGACTCTTGCCGTGAGCGCGGTAGCGCTGGCGTTGGCGGTTCCGACCGTCCAGGCGGGAGACGACGTAAAAGAAGAGCTCCGGGAGATGCGGGACATGGTTCTGCAGCTCCAGGACCAGATGGCGGCCCAGCAGGCCACGATCGATACCCAGCAGAAGGTGATCCAGGAGGTGGGACTGGAGGACGGCTCCAGGTCCGCCATCTCGTCCTTCCTCGAGAACACCGAGTTCTCGGGTTGGGTCAAGGCAAGCTACAACTACAACGTCCACAACGACGGCTCGGGCGGCCTGCCCGGCCAGAGCTTCACCCTGCCCTTCCACCCGGACTCGAACA
>JAPUKG010000419.1 GCA_027295775.1 Pseudomonadota bacterium | reverse complement strand
AGATCCGCGAGGCGTTGCTGGAGCCGATCCACTCAATCGTGGAGACGGTGCACCTCACCCTCGAGAAGACGCCTCCCGAGCTCGCGGCGGACATCATCGACCGCGGCATCAAGCTCGTGGGCGGAGGTTCGCTCCTGCGCGACCTCGACCACGTGCTCCGCCAGGGGACCAAGCTGCCGATCCTGCGCAGCGAGGATCCCTACACCGCGGTCGTCCACGGCGCCGGCAAGGCCCTGGACAACCTAGCGCTCCTGCGCGAGGTGGCGCTCATCTAGGGATCTCCGTTTTCGGGGTTCCAGTGACAACCGGTCGGGCCGCCGGACGCGCAGGGCGAGGAGAAGCCCGATCACCGCCACGGCGACGGGACCCAGCCCACAGCTGCTCCGAACCGCGCGCGGCGGAGTGGGCTCGACGCACTCGCTCGGCGGCTCGCCGAAGCGCGCATAGACCTCCGCCGTCACGTCGTGGGCTTCGCCGCGGGCGTACGCCGTGGCGCTCGCGATCCGTCGGTTCATCGGCCACGGCCACAGCGGGGCCGCAGTGAGCACGCCGTCCTGGTAGCGCTTGCACAGCTGCGCCGTGTCGTCGACGCTGTAGACGTCCGGTGTCGCCTGGGCGGCGCCGGTCTCGAAGCCGCTCACCGTCCACTGCGTGGTGATTACGCTGGGCTTGTCGCTCAGGGCGGTGCCGTACTCGAGAGAGAGGTCGGCGGCCTCTCCCTCCGGGATCTCGCAGGGGGGCTCGCACGGGATCAGGTTGAAGGGTACTACACCGGGATCGTCGACCACGGACACGACGTCGGTCAGGGTGATGCCCTTGGCGCCGCCGAAGTGAACGGCCGAGCCTGGCGGTTGGGCCAGGCCGGCAGGGACCATGGCCAGGCTCCCCAGCACGCGGAGATTCGCGTCGAACGGCTCGCGGGGTGCCCAGGTGTCGTCCTCGTTGAGCGGGTCCATGCCGATCGCGCTCCCGACCTTCCAGCCGGGACTCAACCCATCGCCGACCTCGGCGATCAGGTTCTCGCAGATCACGTTGTAGCTCCGGTACGTGCAGCTGAACGCGAGCTTTCGTTCCTCGAGCGTGGCCTGAAACCCCTCCCAGCGTGCCCAGGCCCGACGGATCGTGACGCTCTGGGAGCGGTACACCTCGAACACCTTGCGCGCCGAGCCGAACCCGGCCACGTCCTCCAGCACGATGTCCCGGGCATCGTTGACGGTGAAGATCTTCGCGTTGTACGTCGTGAGCAGGGACGCGTCCCAGGCGACTACCCGGCGCACCTCCACGTCCCGGATTCCCGCTCCGGGGTTGCCGTGGCCGCCGATCACGACGACGGACGCGACCCCGTTCGCCGCGTCGAAGCCCTCGAGCCTCCAGTGGTCGTTCTGGCTCAGCCGGACCGGCGTCGCGGCTCCCTGCCCGTCGAAGAGGACACCGCCGTCGTTCGAGGCCCGAACCGTGATGGGATTCCCCGCAGCCCCGCTCAGTCCCGAGGGCGGCCGCAGCAGGTCGGGGGCCACGTAGGTTCCGTCCTAGAGACAGAGCACCGCGTCCCCGCGCCCCCAGAAATCGGCCACCCGGTACGGACTGGTCTTCGAGCCGGCTCCGCCATCGGCGCCCGGGGCCGCGTACCAGTCGCAGGCGCCTGCTGTGCGAGCCGACCCCAGCAGCGACGCAGCGCACAGCAGGGTCACAACCGGAATCAGCGGCGGTGTCCGCATCACATTCCCCCCGCCGGCAGTCGAGCGGGTGCGCCTCGGAGAATGCCGGCGCGCGCATCCGTGGGGGGAACCGACCTCAGCGATGTTCCGGGTTCGGAAAGTCGAAGCGACAGCCCGCGTCCCACTCCGAGCGCTGGTTCCCGTGTGCCGGAATGCCCCCCGCGTCGACGATCATGCGGGCCAGGTGCATGAGGTTCCACGTCATGAACGTGGTGTTCCGGTTCGTGAAGTCGTTCTCGGGCCCGCCGGATCCCTCGTCCAGGTACGACGGGCCCGGGCCCGCCTCGCCCAGCCAGCCCGCGTCCGCCTGCGGCGGGATCACGTAGCCCAGGTGCTGCAGCGAGTAGAGGATGTTCATGGAGCAGTGCTTGGCGCCGTCCTCGTTGCCAGTGATGAGACAGCCCCCGACGCGCCCGTAGTAGGCGTACTGTCCGCTCTCGTTGAGATCGCCCGACGTCGAGTAGAGCCGCTCGATCACCTTGGTGCACACCGACGACTTCTCGCCCAGCCAGATGGGGGAGGTGATCACGAGGATCTGGGCCGCCTTCACCTTCTCGTAGATCTCGGGCCACTGATCCTTCTCCCACCCGTGCTCCGTCATGTCGCCCCACACGCCGTAGGCGAGGTCGTAGTCGACCGGGCGGAGGACCTCCACGGAGATCCCGTTCCTCTCCATGATCGCCTTCGAGATCTCGATCAGTCCCTGGGTGTGCGACTTCTCGGGGGAGCGCTTGAGTGTGCAGTTCAGGAACAGCGCGTTCAGATCGGAAAAATCCCAGGTGCTGGCCTCGCACATGGCGAGCTGTCGCTCCGACAGGGTCATGACTCGTCCTTTCCTCCGTGGCTGGATCGGGCCCGGATTCGCTCCCGGACGCGTGGGAGGCGCTCGGCCCCCCAGAAGAGCTCACCGTCGACCCGGTAGCTCGGTACGCCGAAGACACCGTGCGATTCCGCCTCCCGCTGGATGCGGTCGCGCTCCAGGCGCCCCTCGCCGATCCGGTAGTCGGCGAATCCGCAGGCTTCGACGCCGCAGGCGCCGAGAAGTTTCTCGATGGCCGCGGCATCCTCGATGTCGAGCTCGCGCCTCCAGAAGCGCTCGTAGACAGCCTCGTGGAAGGGACGGAAATCGCCACGCTCCCGGGCGTACAGGAAGGCGATGTGGGCCAGGCTCGAGTCGAAGATCTTCTGCGGGCCGCGGATCACGAGCCCGCGCCGGTTGGCCTCGCGGCGGCAGTCCATGTAGGCGTAGCGGACGCGCCGCCACTGGTGCGCGTTGCGCGTCTGTACCGTGTCCCGCCCCGACTCGTCGAGCTCCGCCGCGCCCAGGAAGCTGGGAATGTCGAGGGTGAGGGGGAGCCATTCGACGCTGACGCCCGGCAGGTCCTCGAGCGCGCGGGTCTCTTCCTGGGCGAGGTAGGCGTAGGGGCTCTTGTAGTCGAAGTAGTGGCTGATCATCTGGGGCACGAGGAGGCGCCTAGCCTATCAGAATCGTCCGAGGCGGCTGCGGATCGGGGCAGCGGCCGGTTCTTGCCAGGTGCCTCGTCCCTCAGGGAGAATGACGGTCGTGGTCGAGACCGCCCGCTCCAGGCGCGCCGTCCGGCCGGGGAGGACTCCAGCATGGCAGGCAGCGAGGAGCCGGAAGACCGGCCCGGACATCCGGATCTTCGTCAACCGCGAGCCGATCCGGAAGCTCGAGACCGCCCTCGGCCCGGCGGACGAGGTGCAGATCCTCCAGGTGCTCCGCGGGGGCTGATGGCGCGCCTGCCTCTGCTCGGGAGCCTGCTCCTGGTTCTCGCCTGTTCCGCGTCCGACCCCCGGGTCGATGCCATCGTGCTGGTGGTGGTCGACACCCTGCGCGCCGACCACCTGGGCAGCTACGGCTACGAGCGCGACACGTCGCCGTCGCTCGACGCCTGGAGCGCGTCCGGCCGGCTCTACGAGCGCGCGCTCGCCACCTCGCCGTGGACTCTGCCCAGCATGGCCTCGCTCTTCACCGGTCAGATCCCGGCCCGCCACGCCGCCGGCGAGGTGGTTCGGGAGGAGGGCGCGAGCAACGTGCTGATGCTGGACGCGAGCGTTCCCACGCTGGCGGAGATCCTGTCCGAGCACGGCTTCGTGACCGGCGCCATCGTCAACAACGTCTTCCTCGCGCCGCAGTTCGGTCTCCACCGCGGCTTCGCGGACTACGACTTCGTGTGGCAGAGCGAGGAGACCATGCGCCGGGCCGACCAGGTGGTCCGCCTGGCGCTCCGCTGGATCGACCTGCACGAGCGGGAGCGCTTCTTCCTGGTCGTGCACCTGATGGACCCGCACATGAACTACGACGCGCCCGAGGCGTTTCGCGGGCGCTTCACCCAGGCCGGGACGTCGGACAAGCTCGACTA
Organism: Pseudomonadota bacterium; assembly: GCA_027295775.1. Classification (GTDB taxonomy): domain Bacteria; phylum Myxococcota_A; class UBA9160; order UBA9160; family UBA4427; genus JAPUKG01. Next base: position 9,620 of record JAPUKG010000419.1, on the reverse strand, counting down.
CCCGGTTCACCAGCTCTGGCCCATCCGCACGGGCCGCCTCGTGCTGGACGATTCCGACCGCGCCTTCGTCGCGGCCGCCTACGACGAGGAGATCGCCTTCGTCGACCAGGAGCTCGAGCACCTCCGGACCGGCCTCGAGGCGCGGGGCATCCTTCGGCGCGGCCTGGTCGTCTTGACCTCGGATCACGGCGAGGAGCTCTTCGACCACGGAGGCTTCGAGCACGGCCACGCCCTGTGGCAGGAGATCGTTCACGTGCCTCTCCTCGTCTGGGGCGCCGGTGTGCGGCCGGGGCGCGAGCCGGCGCCCGTCTCCTTGATCGATGTGACCCCGACCCTGCTCGACGCTGCGGGCATTGCGGTTCCCGACGGCATCGAGGGCACCTCCCTGTGGCCGAACCTGACCGGCGGCGACGCTCTTCCCGAGCGAATGCTCAGCGTCGATTCCCCGCTCTGGGGGCCCCGGCGCACCGCAGCCATCCGCTGGCCGCACAAGTTCGAGCGGGTTCCAGAGCTGGGCAGACAGCGGCTCGTCGATCTCGCGGCGGACCCGGGCGAGCGCGAGAACCTGGGTCCGAAGCGCCCGCGGATCCGCGAGCGGATGCGAGCCGAGCTCGAGGCGCACCTTCGCGAGGCGCGGGCGAAGCGCGGCGACACAGAGCCGGCCCGCATCGACCCCGAGACGGAGACCCTGCTCCGCTCCCTGGGCTACATCGAGTAGACGCTAGAGCCCGGCCAGGTAGCGCACGCCGCCGAGACCCCGGGCCAGCGCCTCGATCTCCCGGGCGCGCCCGCGCACATACTCGGACGGATCCGACGCCGACATCCTCTGCGGGCTCGGGAGCACGGCCGCCAGCAGCGCGGCCTCGTGCGCGCCGAGCGAGCTGGCGGGCTTGCCGATCAGAAGCTCGCTGGCAGCGCCGGCGCCGTAGATGCCGGGCGCGAACTCTGCGACGTTCAGATAGACCTCGAGGATCCGCTGCTTGGGCCACAGCAGCTCGATCAGGACGGTCAGGTACGCCTCGAGCCCCTTGCGCACGAAGCTGCGGCCGGGCCATAGAAAGAGGTTCTTGGCCACCTGCTGCGAGATGGTGCTCGCGCCCCGCGGCTGCCCCGGGCGTTCCCGCGCGGCCCGCGCGATCGACCGGAAGTCGAATCCGTGGTGGGTCGGGAACTTCTGGTCCTCCGCCGCCACCACCGAGATGGCCAGGTGCCCCGAGATCCGCTGCGGGGGGAGCCAGCGCTGGTGGATTGGAGCCACCGGGTCCCGTGCTCGCTCGCGCAGGATGAACGCGGTGGTGGGCGGCGCGAGCCAGCGCCACGGAAGCACCAGGGCGACGCTGAGCAGCACGCTCGCGGCCGCGAGCCGCAGACCCGCCCTGCCCAGTCGAGCCCCCAGCGTCCTCTGCTTGCCGCGGCGAGCCATGTCCTCTCAGCCGTGCTGGGGCAGGCCGTCGTCCAGGTCGGTCCAGGGCGCCTTCCACTGGAGCAGGAAGTGGCCGATGGGCTTGCCGCCGGGGTCCGAGTCCAGCGTCCCCAGCCGCAGGCGCACCACGTCGGGCTTGGCTGCCATGCGCTTGATCAACGGGGATCCGCACCGCGTGCAGAAGCAGCGGAACTGGCCGGGCGAGGACTCGAACTGGCCCAGCAGCTCCTCGCCCGACACGAAGCGAAAGCGGTCGGCGTCCACCGGCGCGTTGGTTGCGAACGAAGCACCGGACGCCTTGCGGCACTGGCCGCAGTGGCAGTGGATGATCGGACCCAGCTCCCCGTCGATTACGTAGCGGATCCCACCACACAGGCAGCTGCCTTCGAGCATCGGGTTCTCCTGATCAGGGCGTCCGGCCATCTAGCCGACGTCGAGCTCCGCGCCCGGCGCCCGAAACTCGACCTTCCGATGGGTCCCGTCGCAGAACGGCTTGGTGGACGACTGACCGCATCGACACAGGAACAGGGGCCCGGCCTTCTTCTCGGTCGAGCCATCCAGGTTGACGGACACCTCGTCTTCGGTGTCGAGTGCGATCGGTCCGTTCTCGAAGATCTTGACCTTCATCGCGCCCTCCTCTGTCCGGTCTCAGTCCGGGCTCATCAACGCCAGCGCCAGCTGCATGGCCATCTGCATGTCGCCATCGATACGGATCTGGCCGCCCATGAAGGCGTCCTGGGGATTGAGCTCGCCGCTGCGGAGCTGGCGGTAGGCCTCGGCGTCGATGGAGATGCTGCAGTTGGGCTCGTCGGGTATGGGCTCGCTGCCAAAGTGGGCGAGGAGCGAGAAGCCGTCCTCGCCGGTGAGCTCGAAGCGAAGGGAGCCGTTCAGACCGGCCAGGTTGTCGATGCGGCTCTGGGTCAGCTGGATCTCTCCGGCCAGGCCCGCGAGGCCGCCGAGGAAGCCGAGGGCGGAGTCGCCGGACTCGCGCTCCAGCACTTCGAAGGCGGCCAGGTCGTGAACCAGGGTCATGAAGGGCGGGTGGACAGCCTTGTCGCCCGAGGTCATGCGGCCCTTCTCGACATTGAGGCAGAAAGTGCCGCCGCCGTCGCCCTCCACCACGATCTGCAGGGTGGCATTGACGGCGTTCATGTCGCCCAGGAGCTTGGCGCCCCCCTCTCCAAGCTCCGTCTGCTCGTCGAGGGCCTTGTTGAACTGGGCGGGGATGCGCTCGTTGTAGAAGCTCTGGGGCGTCGGCCCGTCGCTCATCGGCTGGCCCTCCGCAGCGGGTAGCAATGGCTCATCGGCTGGCCCTCCGTAGCTGGTAGCGATTCACCGCGTTCACGTGCTCCCGGTAGGTGCGCGAGAACTCGTGGGTGCCGTCATTGCGCGACACGAAGTACAGATAGTCGCTCTGGGCGGGCTCCACCACCGCGCGCAGGGCGTCGGCGCCGGGGCTCGCGATGGGCCCGGGCGGAAGGCCCTTGAACTGGTAGGTGTTGTACGGGTTGCCCGTGTCCTCCAGGTGTACCCGGCGCAGGTTGCCGTCGAAGTCGGCGATGCCGTAGATCACCGCGGGGTCGGTTTCGAGCCGCATGCCGCGCCGCAGCCGGTTCAGGAAGACGGCGGCGATCAGCGGTCGCTCCTCGGCGGCGGCGGTCTCCTTCTCGACGATCGACGCCAGGGTAACGACCTCGGCCGTGGACATGCCGAGCTCCTCCGCGAGGGGGCCGATCTCCCGCCACACCTTCTGGAACTGGAGCACCATGGACCTCGCGATCTCCTCGGCCGGGAGCCCGCGCGGGATGCGGTAGGTCTCGGGAAAGAGGTAGCCCTCCAGGGTGCCGCCCTCGATGCCGAGCGCCGCCACGAGCTCGGCGTTCTGCGCCGCCGCCAGGAACTCCCTCGGATCGCACAGATCCTGCTCGGCCAGCCGCTGCGCGATCTCGGTCATGCGGATGCCCTCCGGCAGCACGACCGGGTAGGCCAGAACCCGGCCCGAGGTGATGCGCTCGAGCACCTGCTGGGTCGAGAGATCGGGGGAGAGCTCGTACTCCCCGGCCTTGACCCCGTTGGCCACGCCGTCGAAGCGCGCGTACCAGCGAACGGCGCGCTCGCTGCGCACCAGACCCGCGTCCTCCAGAGCGCGGGCGACCGCGCCGAGGGTGGCGCCCCGCGCGACCGCGAACACCTGGGTCGGGGCGTCGGCTCCAGCGAAGACGGGGAGAAGGAGCGAGCGCGCCCACAGGAGGAGTCCGAGACCGACGGCGGCGGCGGCGGCGACCGCCCAACGAAGGCGCCGGACCCAGACCTGCCGCCCCATCAGTCGAGGCTCTCGGCGGCGCGCTGCTGCAGGTAGGTGCGCAGGATGATCGTCGCGGCGGCCGCGTCGACGCGGCCCTTCGCCTTCTTCCCGCGCTTCCCGTGCTTCCGGAGGCCCGTCTCGCGCAGGGCGCGCTCGGCTTCGCGCGTGGTCCAACGCTCGTCCAGGGTGTCGACCGGGAGCTTCGCTGCGTCGGCCAGGACGCTCGCGAACACCCGCGCGGCCTCCGCTTCGGGTCCGACGCGGCCGTCCATGTGCAGGGGAAGTCCCACCACCACACGCACGACCTCGCGCTCCTGGATCAGCGCCAGCAGCACCTCCAGGTCGCGGGCCGGCGTGGTTCGCTCCAGGGCACCGGCGGGAAAGGCCATCTCTCCCGCCGTGTCGGAGACCGCGAGGCCGATGCGGCGGGCGCCCAGGTCGAGGCCGAGAACGCGCATGCGTCGGAGAGTCTAGCGGCGACGGATCTGGGAGAGCGCTTGCCGAGCCAGGGTCGCCACCTCCTCGTCGCGGCTCCGGGTCGCGCGCTCGATGGCGCGCCAGGCTTCGCCGCTGGGCATCACCGCCAGGGCGCCGATCGCGGCCAGCTTGAGCTCGCGCCGGTCCTTGCGGTGGAAGAGGCTCTTGCGCTCGAGGATCGACGCCAGCTTCGGAATCGCGGCGTCGCTCTCGAGGGCGGCGAGCTCGCGGATCACCGTGCGCGCCAGCGCGGTGCGCCCCGCCGAGATGTTCTCGTCCAGGAACTCGAGCAGCGCCTCGGCGGCGCGCGGGCCGCCGACGGTTCCCAGGCAGTGGGCGGCCAGCTCGCGCAGTGCCTCGTCGGAGCAGGAGAGCACGTCGATCAGCGCCTCCACCGCCGTGGGGTTGCCCACGTGGGTCAGGGCCCGGGCGGCCTCGCGGGCCAGCTCCGGCGAGTCGCCGCGCAGCACGTCGACCAGGGTGGGCACCAGGTTCGCGCTCTGGAGCTCGCCGGCCAGGCGCACGGCCAGGCGCGCCCGCTCCGGCGCCCCCTGCCGAATCGAAGCCACCAGGACCGGCGTGCCGCGCTCCCCCAGCGCCAGGACGGTGCCCGTGAGCTGCGCCACGCGCTGGGGGTCGTTCTCTTCCCCCAGCCGATCGAGCAGCGCCGACACCACCCGACCGCCGAGCTGGAGCAGGAGCTGCGCCGCGCGCACGCTCACGCTCGAATCGGGATCGCAGGCGCGGTCGATCAGCCCCTGCAGGCGCGGCCCCTGGGCCAGCTCCTCGAGCGCGCCCTGGGCCAGTCGCACCTGGGTGCTGCTGCGACCGTCGAGTCCCACGGCGTGGTCCGAGAGGACCAGCATGGCGCGGTAGCTCGCGCCGCCGAGCTCGAGCCGGGAGAGCGCCACCGCCTGGGCGACCACCTCGACAGCGGTCTGCTCGTAGCCAGCATCCTCCCGGCACTGGTCGAGGTCGCGGAGCGCCAGGCGCAGGGCCTCGTCGGCGTCGTCGTTGGCCGCGGCGTCGAGGGGGCTCTCTTCCAGTCTTTCCTTGCTGCGGCTCTCGAAGGCCTCGACCTGCGGCGCACTCGACCCGAGCAGGGCCGAGCCGAGCGACGGCGCACGCGACGGGTCCGGGGGCGGGGGCGCCGGCGGTCGAAGGGGTGCGGCGGGCGCCGCCAGCGGCTCGGACGGCGCCGGCTCCGTCTCCCGCTCGTCCGGGTCGAAGCCCTCCAGCTCCTGGAAGGCGACCTCGGCTCGCTCGGGGGGCGGACCGCCGTCCACCCGGATGCCCGCTTCGCAGCGGTCAGCCAATGCCGCGGCGAAGCCGCCGCGGTTGCGCAGCGCGTCCAGGTTCAGCGCCAGGAGCTCCACGAAGGCGTGGAAGGCCGCGCGCTCGAGCTGGGGGGAGAAGGTCAGGCAGTCGACGCCCCGCGCGATCAGGGTCTGGGCCAGGTCGGTCAGCTGGCCGTGGGGCACGGGCTCCGAGACGCCGCTGCCGCGAAAGACCGCGTTCTCGATGCGCAGCTCGAGGGTTCCCGCCCGCTCGAGGTCGACCTGCCAGGCCAGGAACGAGCGGTCGAGCAGCGCGCGCCGAGCCGGGTGCTCGCTGCCGTAGAAGCGCAGCCCCCGGAGCGCGCGCATCAGCTCGACGAGCAGGCTCGTGAGGTCCCCGGCGGTCCTTCCCCTACCTCGATCGAGCATACGCCGCGCTCCGGCCATGACCCCCCCGGCTCGCTCCTACATCGACCGCGGCAGAGGCGCGCTTGACCTTCCCCCGGACGCATTTTTGTCTTTTTTTCGCCTCTCTCGTTGACTGGGAAACCGAGCCAGCTAATCTCGAAATGAAGCCGAATCCCCATAATTTGTGCCTCAGCCGCGGCCTCCTCCATCGCGGTCCCGACCAGGTGACGCGTCATCGCAGTCTCCCCTGACAACGGGTCCTCGGGCCGTCCCCCTTGGAGCGTCTGGGTCGCCACCGCCGGCGGCATCGGCTACGCGCCCGGGGCCCCCGGCACCTTCGGCTCCGCCGCGGCCCTGGTGCTCTTCCTCGGCCTCGCCGGCCTGTCCCTCCCCGTCTATCTGCTCACCGTGGCGGCCCTCTCGTGCCTTGGGGTCTGGGCCTCGGACCAGGCCGAGCGCTTCTTCGCCAGCCACGACGACGGGCGCATCGTGATCGACGAGGTGGCGGGCCAGCTCCTGGCCCTGACGCCGCTGCTCGTGTGGCGGCCGGCGGGGGGGCCTGGCTGGGCGTGGGCGTGGACGACTGGGCTCGTGACCGCATTCGTCGCGTTCCGGGTGTTTGATATCTGGAAGCCGGGGCCCGTGGGCTGGGCGCAGGATCGCTTCCCGGGCGGGCTCGGGGTGATGGCGGACGACCTGCTGGCGGGGGTGCTGGCCGGGATCGTCGTGGCGCTGGCGGTCGCGCTCGGGCTGATTCCAGTGGTGTCAACCGGGAGCGGCGCGTGAAGGCGGAGATCCTCACCATCGGAGACGAGCTGTTGCGGGGCGAGATCATCGATTCCAACAAGTCGCACCTGTCGGAGCGGCTGCTGTCCCTGGACATCGAGTCGCACTGGCACTCCTCGGTGCGCGACGAGCCAGAGGACATGATCGACGCCTTCCGGCGGGCGGCGGACCGGGCGGACGTGGTGCTCGTGTCCGGCGGCCTCGGTCCCACCCGCGACGATCTCACCTCGGAGGTCCTGGCCCGGAGCTTCGGCCGCGAGCTCGTCCTCGACGAGTCCGCCCTCGAGACCATCCGCGCGTTCTTCCGGAGCGTCGGCCGGGAGATGACCGAGAACAACGCCACCCAGGCCTACTTCCCCGATGGCTCCGAGATCCTGGCCAACCCGATCGGCACGGCGCCGGGCTTCGTGCTCGAGATCGAGGGCACACCCATCTTCTGCATGCCCGGCGTGCCCCGCGAGCTCTATCGCATGATGGACGAGCAGGTGCTGCCGCGGCTGTCCGCGCGCATGGAGAAGGGGGGCGAGGTGGTGCGCGCGCGGCTGCTGCGCACCTTCGGCATGGGCGAGTCGACCCTCGACGCCGAGCTCGTGGACATCGCGGCCGGCGGCGGCGTGACCCTCGGCTTCCGCACCTCCTTCCCCGACAACTACCTCCGCCCGGTGGCGCGCGGGGCCACCGCCCGCGACGCGGAGGCGAAGCTGGATCGCGTGTGCGCCGCCATCCGCGAGCGGCTTGGCGACCTGGTCTACGGCGAGGGGGAGGAGACCCTCGAAGCCGTGACGGGGCGGCTCCTCGTCGAGCAGGGCCGGACCGTGGCGGTGGCGGAGTCCTGCACCGGCGGGCTCCTCGCCGAGAAGATCACCGATGTTCCGGGCTCCTCCGCCTACTTCCTGGGTGGCGTCGTCGCCTATGCCAACGAGGCCAAGACGGCGCTCCTGGACGTACCCGAGGCCATGCTCGCCGAGCACGGCGCGGTCTCGGACCCGGTGGCGCGGGCCATGGCCGAGGGCGTGCGGGTGCGCTTCGGCGCCTCGATCGGCGTCTCCACCACGGGGATCTCGGGGCCCGACGGCGGGACCGAGGAGAAGCCCGTGGGACTGGTGCACGTGGGCATCGCCAGCGACGAGGGGACCCACGCCGACGCCTTCGTGTTCCCGCTGGACCGCGCCCGGCACCGCGCCCTCACCGCCCAGATCGGCATCGACTGGATCCGGCGGCGGCTCCTGGGGGTGGCGCTCGAAGGACCGACGCTCCTGCGGCGCCGGGGCGGCGCCTCGACGCCCGGCGCGCCCACCCAGGGCGGCGGGGAGCGGGCGTGACCGGCCAACCGGATGCGGAGGCAGAGCCGATCCGTGCGTTCTTTGCGGTCGAGCTCGGCGCGGAGGCCTGCGCCGAAGCCGCGGCGGTGGCCGACGTCCTGCACGCCAGGCCCGGAGGCGACGGCGTGCGCTGGGTGCGCGCGGAGGGCCTGCACGTGACGCTGCGCTTCCTCGGCAACGTGGACGCGGACGCGGTCCCGGCGCTGGTCGGACACGTGGCCGGACGGATCGCCGGCCACAGCGCCTTCGAGCTGGCACTCGGCCGTGTCTTCGGGCTGCCGAACGACCACCGCCCGCGCGTGGTGGCCGTCGATCTCGTTCCCCACGAGCCGCTCGAGTCGCTGGCTGCGTCCGTGGAGGAGGGCGTCGTCGCGGCCGGCTTCGCGCCGGAGCCGCGCTCGTTCCGCGTCCACGCCACCCTCGGCCGGGTGCGGCGCGGACGCCGCGCCGTGTCGCTGGCCGACCCGCCGGCGCCGGCCTCGCCGGACGGCACCCCCTTCCTCGTCGAAGACTTCGTCCTGTTCCGCAGCCGGCAGAGCCGGTCCGGGCCGGACTACACGGTTCTCGAGCGCATCGCGCTCGGGGCTCACCCCTCGAACCATTCATTGCAGACACACGGATTGGAGGAATGACATGGCATCCGCAACGACCAAGAAGATCGCTCGGGAAGTCGTACGGGAGGAAGACAAGCGCAAGGCCATCGACCTGGCCGTCTCGACCATCGAGAAGCAGTTCGGCAAGGGAGCGATCCTGACCATGACCGACGACGCGATCGACCGCGAGACGGAGTCCTTCTCGAGCGGCTCGCCGAGCCTCGACATCGCGCTCGGGATCGGCGGCTATCCGCGGGGGCGGGTGGTCGAGATCTACGGGCCCGAGTCGAGCGGCAAGACCACCCTCACGCTCCACGCCATCGCCGAGCTCCAAAAGCTGGGCGGGGTGTGCGCGTTCATCGACGCCGAGCACGCCCTGGACGTGAACTACGCGCGGCGTCTGGGGGTCAAGGTCGAGGACCTGCTGGTGTCCCAGCCGGACACCGGCGAGCAGGCGCTGGAGATCACCGACGTGCTGCTGCGCTCGGGCGCCATCGCCCTGGTGGCGATCGACTCGGTGGCGGCCCTCGTGCCCAAGGCCGAGATCGAGGGCGAGATGGGCGACCACCACGTGGGGCTCCAGGCCCGGCTCATGAGCCAGGCCCTGCGTAAGCTCACGGGGAGCGTCTCCAAGTCGAACGCCACCGTGATCTTCATCAACCAGATCCGCATGAAGATCGGCGTCATGTTCGGCAACCCGGAGACGACCTCCGGCGGCAACGCCCTCAAGTTCTACGCGTCGATCCGGCTGGACGTGCGCCGCATCGCCGCCATCAAGGACGCGGACCAGGTGATCGGCAACCGCACCCGCGTGAAGGTGGTGAAGAACAAGGTGGCGCCGCCCTTCCGCCAGGCCGAGTTCGACATCCTCTACAACGAGGGTATCTCCTGGGAGGGCGACCTCCTGGACCTGGCGGTGGAGGAGGGCCTCGTGGAGAAGAGCGGCTCCTGGTACTCGTTCGAAGAGGAGCGCATCGGCCAGGGCCGCGAGAACGGCCGCCGCTTCCTCAAGGAGAACCCGGACATCTG
>JAPUKG010000418.1 GCA_027295775.1 Pseudomonadota bacterium | reverse complement strand
AAATACGGTTCGCCTCAGAATATGTCCGCGATCCGTCGGCGCTGTTCGCGATGGAAGAAACGGGACTTCGGGCCGCCGCGCGTGAGTCGCACTTGAGTCGCGCCCCAACGGCGCTCCGCTAACCGCCCGGAATCGCGATGGAAGCTGGTGGAGGCGGCGGGAATCGAACCCGCGTCCACGTAGCTCGGGCCCGACCGTGCGAGGGCGTGCTCGGGTCAGGAGCGGGGCGTCGGCGGCGCTCGGGCGCCCGTCCATCCATCCGGGCGGAGGAACCCTAGGTCCTCGCCCTCGTCCGGCAGCACATGCGCGCAGATGCGGGGCGTGTTGTCGCGGCGGCCCATCCGGTGCAGAATCGGCGGCAGCGGGATCTCGTCCCACAGGAGTGTCGATGGCCCAGGCCGACGAGGCGCGCCAGCTTCTGGCCATCATGTTCACCGACGTGGTGGGCTACACGGCGCTCACCGAGCGGGACGAGGCTGCCGCGGTCCGCGTCCGCGAGCGGCACCGAGACCTCGTTCAGACCCTCGTGAAGCAGTTCGATGGCGAGCTGGTCGACTCTACCGGAGACGAGTCGTTCTCGATCTTCCCGAGCGCGCTTCGCGCCGTGGACTGCGCGCTTGCGCTTCAGGGGGCGCTGAGGAGCCATCCCGACTTCCGGCTGCGGATCGGCATCCACCTGGGCGATGTGCTGCGGCGGGAGGGGGAGGTGATCGGGGAGGGTGTGAACATGGCGGCGCGCGTGAGGCCTCTGGCCGAGCCGGGCGGCATCTGCGTCTCGGAGCCCGTCTATCAGATGGTGCGAACCCGCTCCCACGTGGTCGCGCGCGCACTCGGCCCGCAGACATTCAAGCACGTGGGAGAGACGGTTCAGGTCTACGCGCTCTCGCCTGCGGAGGTGGGGGAGCCCGTCGCCCAGGGCGGGCGGCGTCGCGGCCGCACGCTATGGGTCGGTCTGCTTGTGGCCGCGATACTCGCCGTGGCCGTAATCGTCCCCAACCGCGGCGCTATCCTGGCCTGGGTCGTCATCAACGCCCCCAGTCTCCTGAGCACCCCCCTCGAGCAGCAGATCGGCTTCGCGGAGACGAGCGACGGTGTGCGCATCGCCTACGCGACCACGGGCTCGGGGCCGCCGCTCGTCGTCGTGCTCGGGTGGGCGACCCACCTGACGGAGGGGCTCGCGAGCCCCCTCTACGACCAGGGAGGCGGCATCCGCTGGCTCTCCCGCGAACGCCTGGTGGTGCGCTACGACGGGCGCGGCTTCGGGCTCTCGGACCGGAACGTCACCGACTTCTCACTCGACGCGCGCGTGCGCGACATGGAGGCGGTCGTGGATGCCCTCGGCCTCGAGCGGTTCGCGATCAGCGGGATCTCCGCCGGCGGTGCGACCGCCATCGCCTACACGGACCGCCACCCGGAGCGGGTGACCCAACTCATCCTCGCCTCGACGGGACCCGGGCCCGGGTCCATACCCGAGGACGAGCGGCTCCTGCCGTCGGACGTGTGGCGCGCCCGGCGCGATCTCATCCGCACGAGCTGGGACTCCGCGGCGACCCGCGCCATGATCGCGGAGTGGCTCGCCCCCGAGGCGAACGACGTGGAGCGACGCGTCCTGATGCACCTACTCAGAGTCTCCGGGGAGGGGCCCGCAGTCGCTGGGTTCTTTGAAGCGCTCGCCGCGACGGACGCCTCGAAGGAGGCGCGCCGGATCCGGGTGCCGACTCTGGTGGTGGCCGGAGATCAGGACCCGATAGGCATGGCGGGCGGGCCCCGGCTCGCCTCGCTCATTCCCGGCGCGCGCTTCGAGATCCTCGAGGGCACGGGACACATCGGCGCGGCCGCGGGTGACCCGCGCGCACTACGGCTCATGTCTGCGTTCCTCGTGGAGGAATCTGCGGCACGATAGGGCCAAGGCGATCAAGAAGAAGAAGACGCGAGTTCCGAGAGTCGCTCGACGGCCGCGCGCTTGAGGTCCGTCTAACTCGCGACGTAGCGCTGCACCACGGCCAGGGAAGACCAACCGCCGAGGACGCGCACCGTTTCGACGTCGGCGCCGGTCGCGCGTGAAATCAGCTCACCCGCGGGGCGCCTCCACCGTTGGCTACATATTTGGCTACACGAGCACCTTTGCGGTCCTTCCCCCGCCCGCAGCGAATGGAAATAACGTAAATATATCGGGTAGTTGCGTGGTGGCCCAGGGCAGAATCGAACTGCCGACACCTTGATTTTCAGTCAAGTGCTCTACCAACTGAGCTACCGGGCCACGGCGCGGAAATCTAGCGGTTGGGCGGGTGGCGGGCTAGGAGTTCGGTGCCAGCGCGGATCCGAGTGGCCCTCCGGCGTCGGGTGCCGCCGATGCGCTGGCACCGGTGGCCTCGATCCCCTGGATCCGGATGGACTCGATGACCACCGAAGTGGGGTACGGGCGGTCGGTGGGCCCGTGGCGTCCGTACTTGTCGATCGGGACCTCGGTTGCCCGGTCGACGACCTCGATACCCTCGATGACGCG
>JAPUKG010000417.1 GCA_027295775.1 Pseudomonadota bacterium | reverse complement strand
TCGAGCCCGACCGCCGCATCGACTACATCTTCATCGGCCCGCCCGGGACGGGAGGCGTGGGCATGATCCAGTCCTGCCGCGTGGTCTGCGATTCGCCCCGGGGTGACATCTGGCCGTCCGACCACTTCGGCGTCTACACCGAGCTCCAGACGGAGCCCGACCCCGCGCTGCGCCCGCCCGCCTAGGCCACTTCGCGGAACCGCAGAGAGAAGCGAAGCGGCCCTACGAAGCGCGCTCGCGAAGCAGGTCGCGGAGCCGCTCCGCGGTCTCGGACGTGCCGAAGGCCAGGACGCGGTCGCCGGGGCCCACGAGCTGGTCCGGCGGCGGATTGGCGACCGTCTCCCCTCGCCGCTCGACCGCCAGCACGCTCGCCCCGGTACGCGCACGCACGGCGAGATCCGCCAGGGTCACGTCGCCCCGCACGCCCTCGGGAACGTCGAGCCAGACCGTGGTCACCTCTTCCAGGATCTCTCCGAGCCAGGGGTCGAGCTGGAGCGACGGGGTTCGCATGGGCTCGTAGCCCTCTTCGCGGAGCTCGGCGGCAAAGCGGGCGATGGCGGACTCGGGGATGGAGAAGACTGCCAGGGCCTTCGCGAGCACTTCGATGGTCGACTCGAACTCCTCCGCCACCACCATCGTGGCGCCGGCCGCGTAGAGGCCGTCGACCTCGAGCATGTAGCGGGTGCGAGCCACGATGGCGGCGTCCGGCGCCAGCGCGCGCGCCAGGGCCACGGCCTCCCGGGTCGCCATGGGATCCGAGATGGTCAGCACCACGAGCCGCGCCCGCGCGATCCCGATCCGCTCCAGCAGCGGCCGTCGAGTCGCGTCGCCGTAGACCACCGGCTCGCCCCGCTCCCGCGCCTCCTGCACGGCGCGCGGGTTGGCCTCGACAGCGCGGTAGCGGATGCCGCGCGAGCGGAGCACCCGGCCCAGGGTCTGTCCCGCCAGGCCGAAGCCCAGCAGCACCACGTGGTCGTCCGGCGCCCCGGCGTCCTCGAGTGTCCGATCGGGCGGGTCCGCACCGCGGGAGAGCGCCTGGGCGATCGCCGGCGCCGCTGAGATCAGGAAGGGCGTGGCGATCAACGTCACGATCGAGCCGGCGATGAAGACCTGCTGGAGCTCCGGCGGCCAGAGTCCCACGTCCGAAGCCTGGGCGGCCAGCACGAACGAGAACTCGCCGGTCTGGGCCAGACCGAGCCCGGTGATCACGCCCAGTCTGGGACCGAGGCGCAATCCGAAGGCCACGATGGCCGCCACCACAACCGCCTTGAGCGCCACCACCGCCCCCACGTACACCAGCACCCGCGCCCACTCGAGGATCGCCACGCCGGGGTCGAGCAGCATGCCCACCGCTGTGAAGAAGATCCCCAGCAGTACGCCGCGCAGAGGAACGACCTCGGCGAAGAGCTGGTGGGAGTACGGCGTCGCGCTCAGCACCAAGCCGCCGATGAACGCCCCGACCGCCAGGGTCAGCCCCGCCTCCTCGGCCAGCCACGCCGAGCCCACCACCACCAGCACCGCCATCAGCGTGAACAGCTCCCGGGAGCCTGTTCGCATGGCCTGGGCGAGCAATCGCGGCAGCACGAAGCGCGCGATCAGGAAGAAGATCGTCAACACGGCCAGGGCCCGGAGCACCTCGAAGCCCGCCCGCGCGCTCGAGCTCTCGGTCCCCGCAGCCAACAGCGGAACCACGAGCAGGAAGGGCACGATGCACAGGTCCTGCATGAGCAGGATGCCGACCGAGAGCTGTCCCTGGGGCGCGTCGATCTCGCCGCGGTCGGAGAGCACCCGCATCACCAGGGCGGTACTCGACATGGCGACGACGCAGCCGAGCACGAAGGCGGGCGCGGGCGCCAGCCCGAAACCCGTCGCGATCCCCGCCACCGCCGCCACGGTGATGGCGATCTGCAGTCCACCCGCCGCGACGGCGCGCCGCCAGATCCGCCGCACGCGCTCAAGCGGAAGCTCCAGTCCGATCTCGAAGAGCAGAAAGACGACGCCCAGCTCGGCGAGGGCGGCCACGCGTTCGGGATCGTCCACCCAGCCGAGACCGCCGGGACCCACGAGCGCGCCCATCACCAGGAACCCGGCGATGGATGGAAGGCGCAGACGATCGAAGAGTGCCACGCCCGCCGCCGCGATCGCGATCAGCAGGAGCAGTTCGCCCACGAAGCTCGGACCGTTCAAGACCCCCCCCGCCCTCCATGCTTCGCGGCCCAAGCTTAGTTCGGTAAAGTGTCACGCGCTTCTGGATGAGGAGAACGATGACCGCGAAGGTGACGACGCGCTCGGGTGCGCTCGAAGGAGAAGAGCAGCGGGGCGTGCTCGTGTTCCGCGGCATCCCGTACGCCGCGGCGCCCATCGGCAAGCTGCGCTTCCGTCCGCCCGAGGGTCCGCCGTCCTGGCAGGGCGTCCGCTCCGCCAGACGATTCGGACCCTCTGCCCCCCAGTCGGTCGCCATGGGCCGCATCGCGCGCCGGCTGGTCGGCGGCGGACCCGACCAGAGCCAGGACTGCCTCTATCTGAACGTGTGGACGCCAGCCACCCAGGGACGCCGCCCCGTGATGGTCTGGATCCACGGCGGCGCGTTCGTGCTGGGCTCTGGCTCCACGCGACTGTACTCGGGCGCGCGCCTGGCCCGGCGCGGCGACGTAGTCGTGGTGACCCTGAACTACCGGCTGGGGGCACTGGGCTTCCTGAACCTGCGCGAGGTGCTGGCCAGCTCCGAGAGCCCCAGCGCCAACCTCGGCCTCCGCGACCAGATCGCGGCACTGGAATGGGTGCGGGACCACATCGAGCGCTTCGGTGGCGACCCGGAGAACGTGACCGTCTTCGGGGAGTCGGCCGGCGCCATGAGCGTGGGCACCCTGCTCGGGACGCCCCGCGCCCGCGGTCTCTTCCGGCGCGCCATCCTGCAGAGTGGCGCCGCCCACAATGTCTCGAGCGCCGAGGAAGGGAGCGCCATCGCCGAGCACTTCCTACAGGAGCTCGGCATCGCGCAGCTGGACATGGAAGCCCTTCGCGCCCTGCCCGTGTCCGAGCTCATGCGCGCCCAGACCGCCACCTCCAGGAAGATGGGCATCGTGGACGGAAGCCTGCCCTTCCAGCCCAGCGTCGACGGGGACCTGCTCCCAGAGCCGCCGCTGGATGCGATCGCGGGGGGTCTGTCGTCGGACGTCTGCGTCCTGGTGGGATCGAACCGGGACGAGTGGAAGCTCTTCACGCTGGGCGACACCGGGCTGCGACGAATGAACGAAGACCACCTCCGGCGGCGGTTGGCGCGCACGCTCTCCGGGTCGGGAAGCCAGCTCGCCGAGCTCGCCTACGAGACCTACCAGAACGCCGGGGGAGAGCGCCGGGGACTGTCTCCAGCGGACCGCTGGGTGGCGTTCCAGTCCGACCGGATCTTTCACTATCCCGCCGCGTGCCTCGCCGAGACCCACGCGGCAAGCGGCGGCCGCAGCTACACGTACCTCTTCGACTGGGCGCCGCCCCTGCTGGGCAAACGCATCGGCGCCTGTCACGGAATCGAGATCCCCTTCGTGTTCGGCACCCTGCGCGACCCCTGGCTGCGCCCGCTGCTGGGCTCGACCCGCACCGCGCGCAAGCTGTCGCATCGGATCCAGGAGGCGTGGCTGGGCTTCGCGCGTACGGGGCATCCCGGTCACCCGAACCTCCCCCACTGGCCGGTGTACGCACGCGATCGCCGCCGGACCCTGGTCCTGGGAGCGGACTGCCACCTGCGCGACTCGCTGTTCGAGGAAGAGCGCCGCTTCTGGGAGCAGGTCCTGTAGGCGCGAGCCGCGTGTGAAGGGGTTCAACCTCGCAAAGGGGCTCGCCGCCATCGTGGCCGCTTTGGCGATCGGCAGCACCTTCTTCTACTTGCTCGGCGAGCCGATCAGCGCGCGGAATGCACCGACGGAGCCGGGCAGGACGCAGGACATCGAAGAGCTGCGCCAGGAGCTGGCATCCGGGCGCGCGGCGCGGGCGGTCCTGGAAGAGAAGGTCGGCCGGCTCGAAGATGCGCTCCTCGCGGTGGGCATCGCGATCGATGCGAACGCCGGAGCCACCCCGCCCAGGGCCCTCGAGCCCGCCACCGACTCCGACACCGACCGCGGCGAGGAGGAGGCAGCGCTCGCTTCTCCCACGGACGCGCTGGAGCCGGGGGACGTCGCCACCTCGGCCGCCGCGCGCCCCGCCGCCTTCGACACGGTCGGTTTGGCCACCGCCGGGTACTCGGAATACGAGGCGGACCGGCTGCGAGAGAGCTGGGAGGGGCACGCACTGGCCAAGCTCTATCTGAACGACCGGGCCGCGCGGCAGGGCTGGCGCCTGAAGCCCAGGCACCGCCGAGAGCTCCGAGACCTGCAGCAGGCATTTCGCGAGGAAATCGGAGAGGAGACGTACGACGCCATCCTCTTCGCCACGGGACAGACCAACCGCGTGGTGGTCCGGGATGTGCTGGCCGGCTCGCCCGCGGACGGGGCGGGCTTCCAGCCGGGAGATGTGATCCTCCGCTACGACGACGAACGGATCTTCCTCCGCCGCGAGCTCAACTACGCCACGTCTGGAGGGAGATCGGGACAGACCACCCGGGTCGAGGTAATTCGCGACGGCGAGGTCCTCAGCCTCTACGTCCAGCGCGGTCCCCTGGGCATCCTGACGGACGCGGGGAGGAGCCCGCCCAGCCGTCGGTAGCCGGTAGCCCGCCGTGGTCAGCGAGCGATGGCGATCAGCTCGATGATGTTCCCGTCCGGATCGCGCACCCACATCTGGCCCATCTTCTCGTTGCTCTCGAGCACCTCGAGTCCGAAGGACTTCAGGTGCTCGAGGGCCTCGCGGTAGTCGTTCACCGCGAAGGCCGAGTGGCGCGCCATCGGGTGGAGCGCCTTCGGGGGATCCCCGAGATCCAGTCCCTCGGGCGTCTGGATCAGGTGCACCTCGCACTCGCCGGCCTGGTACCACGCTCCCGGGAACGTGAACTGCGCCGGGCGGGGAATCTCCTCGAGGCCCAGAACGCCCTCGTAGAACTCCCGCGCTCGGGCCAGATCCTTCACCGGGAAGGACATGTGCTGGGCGGTAACCCGGATTCCCGTTCCCATGGCAGCTGCTCCTCTCGCCGATCCGGGTCTCATGATATCCCCGAAGTGGCCACTCCGGCGGAGGATTCGGACGTCTCCGCCGGCCGCCGGCGGTGTACTAGCCTTCCGTTGTAGCCGCGCAGCCATCCAGCTCGGAGGAAGACGACCATGAGCGATCTGTTCGACCCGGCGGAGGCGGGGCGCATCCGACTGTCCCAGGGTTCCCTGCGCTACTGGGACCGCGGCCGCGGCCCGGTGCTGGTCTTCGTACACGGGCTGCTGGTAAACGCCAACCTGTGGCGCAAGGTGGTCCCGCGCCTGGAAGAGGAATTCCGCTGCATCGTCCCGGACTGGCCCCTGGGCGCGCACCGGGAGAGTGTGGATGCCGACGCCGATCTCACGCCGGCGGGGCTGGCGCGCTGGATCGCCGAGCTCCTCGAGGCGCTGGACCTCCGCGACGTCACCCTGGTGGGCAACGACACGGGGGGCGCACTGTGTCAGATTGCCGCCACCGAGCACCCGGAGCGGCTGGGCGCCCTGGTGCTCACGCCGTGCGACGCCTACGAGAACTTCCTGCCGCCGCGCTTCCGCTACCTGCAGTGGCTGGGGCACGTGCCGGGCGGGATCTTCGCTCTTGTCCAGGGCATGCGGCCGCGCTTCGTGCGCAGGCTCCCCATCGCCTTCGGCAGCCTCGCCGCAAGGCGCATCGATGACGACGCCCTCGACGAGTACGTGGCTCCCGCCCTCGCCAGCGCAGCCACCCGCCGGGACCTCGCCAAGGTGCTCCGGGGGATCTCCCCCCGCTACACCCTGCGCGCGGCGGAGCGCGCCGGCGACTTCGAGAAGCCCGTGCTGCTCGCCTGGGCGCGCCGGGATCGCTTCTTCGCACCCGAGTTTGCCGAGCGGCTGGCCCGCGCCTTTCCGAAGGCGCGCGTCGAGATGTCCGACGAAGGGCTCACCTTCCTGCCGGAGGACGAACCGGAGTGGCTGGCCGAGCGGATCGC
>JAPUKG010000416.1 GCA_027295775.1 Pseudomonadota bacterium | reverse complement strand
GATCGGGCTTCAGCTGCAGCAGACAGCGCTGACCGTCAGCGCCATATCACAGAGTCCCGACGCCAGAATGCTACCGAATTCAGGAACGCCCAGCTGGCGGTTGTCAGCTGCAAGCCCTTGTTATGCGGCGTCTTGCTCAAGCGAACTGAGCAGCAGGCCAGCGAAGCTTGTGGCAGCTGCCGTCGTGTGCCAGCAGAGTGCTACCAAATACACAAAACGAACCTGTTCAATGCTCCCGAATACCACCGAGAGCAGTTGCAGCACGAGTACGACCACTCCGATTGGGACCATGCTCTTGGGAAGGTCCGGCTTTGGAATTCCGAATCTCCGAACTCTACGGAACAGCAGAAGGCCGTGAAACGCATGGGCGCCCACATAGAGTCCAGCTGACACTCGCCAGAGGTTCGCACCCGGAAGGGCAATCTCATTCAGAATTTGCGGGACAAATGAGAAGAGCACCACCATTCCCGCTGTCTCGAGGAGAGTCAACAAGAATCGTCGTCTCGCGTCAGCCGAGGCTTCTCCGCGCGCAGTACCAAGGGCCGCGGCAATGCCGCTAAAGCCTGCGACGGCAATCCCGACCTCCGCAAAGCTCTGAAGCGTGTCGAACAAGGTTCGCCTCCGGGATGCCGCATAACTACTATTGGACCCGCGCCGCTCCATTGCGGGGGGCTCGATAAAGCGTACGGGGAGGCGGGACGGGTGTCGAGAAAGCTGCGCCGGAATGGGGACTTGGGTAACGGTGTGAGGAGCCAGCCTACCCCTCGTCGCGGGCCGCCCGCTACGGGACCTGGGCGATCGCGGTCCCAGCCAGGTCGAGCAGGCGCAACGCGTCGAAGAGCGGGTCGTGGTTGGGGAAGAGGCCGAAGTAGATCACGGCGAGCGCGCACAAGCCCAGCACCACGAGCTCGCTCGAGGACGCTTCGGCGGGCTCTTCCTCCGTGTCATCGCTCATGTACATGGCCACCGGAACGCGGAGGTAGTAGTAGACCGAGACGACGCTGGTGAGCACGCCGAGGATGGCGAGCCAGATGTAGCCGGCTTGGACGGCGGCGGAGAAGATGTAGAACTTGCCCATGAAGCCCGCGGTGCCGGGGATGCCGGCCAGGGCGAGCATGAAGAGTGTCATTAGAGCCGCGAGACCGGGGCGGCGCTGTGCCAGACCCGCGAAGTCGTCGATGCGGTCGCTCTCGCGTCCGCCCTGGGCCAGGGCCACGACCACGCCGAACGCGCCCAGGTTCATGAACATGTAGATCATCAGGTAGAAGAGGACGGCGGCGCGAGCCTCCTCGGTGCCCGCGACGAAGCCGACCAGCAGGTAGCCGGCATGCGCGATGCTCGAGTAGGCGAGCAGCCGCTTCACGTTGGTCTGGATGATGGCCATGAAGTTGCCCACCACCATGCTGAGGGCGGCCAGGACCCAGAAGACGGCGTTCAGGTCGTCGCCCACCTCCGGCAGCGCCAGGGTCAGGAAACGGAGCAGGATGACGAAGGCCGAGGTCTTAACGGTGACCGACATGAAGGCCGTCACCGAGGTGGGCGCTCCCTCGTAGACGTCGGGCGTCCACTGGTGGAAGGGAACCGACGAGATCTTGAACGCGAAGCCCACGACCACCAGCACCAGTCCGGCCACCGCCAGCGGGCTCGACGGGTCGAAGGCCGCCCGGATGCCCGCGAAGTCCGTGTGTCCCGTGGCGCCGTAGAGCAGCGCCATGCCGTAGAGCAGGATCGCGCTCGCGAAGGTGCCGATGATGAAGTACTTGAGGCCCGATTCGTTGCTGCGGAGGTTGCCGCGGTTGAAGCCCGCCAGCGCGTAGATCGGAATGCTCATGAGCTCGAGGCCCATGAAGACCGCGATCATGTTCACCGACGAGATCATCACGAACATGCCCGCCGTCGCCAGCAGCAGGAGGGCGTAGTACTCGCCGTGGTTGATGTGCAGGGCCGGCAGGTAGGTAATGGAGAGCCAGACCGAGAGCAGCGCGCCGACGCCCACCAGCATCATGGCGAAGCTCGACAGGGGATCGAGGCTCAGCATGGGATTGCCGGGGTTGAAGGCCGCGCTCGTGCCGTGGAAGAAGGCGAAGCCGGCCGCGTAGATCGCGAGCAGCAGGGAGACCGTCGAGATGGCCGCCAGCAGGCTCCCGATCCGGGCCTCGGCGACCTCCTTGTCCCCCGGATCGACCTTCCGGGACAGGAAGACCTCGCCCAGCAGAACGGCCAGTGAGCCGATCGAGACGAACGCCACCGGGCCCAGGACGTGGAACTGGAGAGCGCTCGGGTTCACGGCATCGCCTCCTCGGCGGCGCCGCCCTGTTCCGGGCCGCTCGCCGCGAGGGACGCCACTGCCACGCCCTCGATCTGCAGGTCCGCGCCGCGCTGCTGCATCTGACTCAGGATCTGCATCACCGATGGCTCGATGCGCCGCAGCAGCGGCTCCGGATGCACGCCGATCCAGACGATGGGCACGATCATCGCCACCATCACCGTGCGTTCGCGCCAGCTCAGGTCGATCAGGCCCCGATTCTCCGGGTTCTCGATGGGCCCGAAGAAGACCCGGCGATACATCCAGAGCATGTAGGCCGCCGCCAGGATGACACCGAGGGCGGCAGCCGCGGCCACCCAGGCGTTGGCTGCGAAGGTGCCGAGCAGGATCAGGAACTCGCCGACGAATCCGTTCAGGGCGGGCAGTCCGATGCTCGACATGGTGACGATCCCGAAGAGCGCCGCGTACACGGGCATGGGCCGGGCGATCCCGCCGAAGTCGGAGATCTGGCGGGTGTGCCGACGCTCGTAGAGGAAGCCGACCAGGAGGAAGAGCGCGCCGGTGGAGAGCCCGTGGTTCACCATCTGCAGGACGCTTCCGGTCACGCCCTGGAGGTTGAGCGCGAAGATGCCGAGCATGACGAAGCCCAGGTGCGCCACCGACGAGTACGCCACCAGCCTCTTCACGTCCTGCTGAACCATGGCGACCAGCGACCCGTAGACGATCCCGATCAGCGAGAGCGCGAAGAAGAACGGGACGAACTCCACCGCGGCCACCGGGAAGAGCGGCAGCGCGAAGCGCACGAACCCGTAGGTGCCCATCTTCAGGAGCACGCCGGCCAGCACCACGGAGCCCGCGGTGGGCGCCTCCACGTGGGCGTCGGGGAGCCAGGTGTGGAACGGCACCATCGGCACCTTGATGCCGAAGGCCAGGGCGAAGGCCGCGAAGAGCCAGAACTGGGTCTTGAACCACGGCGCGCCCTCGCCGGTCACCGGGATCGCGGTGTCGAGCAGCGCGAGTCCCGACGCTGTCTCGGGCACGCTCACCAGGTCGAGGTTGAGCACGCCGCCCTGGTCGAAGTTCAGCCAGTAGACGACCAGCATGGCCACCAGCATCAGCAGTGAGCCGAACATCGTGAACAGGAAGAACTTGATCGCGGCGTAGACGCGGCGCGGTCCGCCCCAGATCCCGATGATGAAGTACATCGGGACCAGCATCACCTCCCAGAAGATGTAGAACTGGAGGAGGTTCAGGGAGACGAAGGCGCCGAGCATCCCCGTCTCCAGGAACAGCATGAAGAAGACGTAGGTGCGAAGCGACTTCGTGATGTCGTTCCAGGAGGCCAACAGGATCACCGGCATCAGGAAGCTGGTGAGCAGCACCAGCACCAGGCTCACCCCGTCGACGCCGACAAAGTAGTTGACGCCGTAGGCGGCCATCCACGGCGTTCGCTCGACGAACTGGAAGCCGCTTTGCTCGGGATCAAAGCCCCCCCACAGCCCGACCACCGAGACGACGAAGGTGAGGAGCGAGCTGGACAGGGCGACCGCCCGCCATACGGCGGGGGGCAGACCGTCTGAGCGGACGAAGCCGGCCAGCACGCCCGAGGCAAGGAGCAACAGACCCGTGGCCAGAGGCAGGAAGGTGATCACGCTGAGCAGGTGATCGTTGATGATGGGTCCCACCGCCGCCGCCCCGCTACCGCAGCATGAAGGTCATGATCGCCAGGGTTCCGACGATCATGAGCCAGATGTAGGACTGGGCCAGGCCCGACTGGAGGTAGCGGAGCCCGTTCTGCGCCACCCCCAGAACCACACGGGCGCTCCCGTTCACAGCGATCCCGTCGATCAGTCCCGCGTCGATGCCGCGGAACAGCACCCGGTCCGAGATTGCCACGAGCGGCCGCACCAGAACGGCGTCGTAGAGCTCGTCCACCCAGTACTTGTTGGCGACGGCGCGGTAGACGCCGGCAAAGCTCTCGGCCAGGCGCCCGGGCAGCTCGGGCCGCGAGAGGTACAGGAACCAGGCCAGGCCAAAGCCCGCCGCGGACATGCCGACCGCCGCCGCCACCAGCCCCCACTCCAGGGCGTGGCCGATCTCGTGGGCCGCGCCCGCCGCCACGGTCTGGCCGAGGAAGTTGCCGAGGCTGTCCGAGTTCTCGACGCCGAGCATGTCGCCCCAGAACTGGGGCAGCCCGAAGAAGCCGCCCATCGCCGCGAGCCCCGCCAGCACGTAGAGCGGCCACATCACCCAGGCCACCGGATCCCGTAGCTCGGCGCGGAGCTCGCGCTCCACGTGACTCTGTCCGTAGAAGGTCAGGAAGAGCATCCGGGACATGTAGAACGCGGTGAGACCGGCGGTGACCAGGGCGACGGCCCACAGCAGGGTGTGGCCGGGAACGTCGTGGGCCAGGAACGCGGACAGGAGAATCTCGTCCTTGGAGAAGAAGCCCGACAAGAGGGGCAAGCCGGCGATCGCCGCCACCCCGATCACCATGACCCAGTGGGTGCGCGGCATCTTCTTGCGCAGCTTCCCCATCTTCGTCATGTCCTGCTCGTGGTGGAGCGCGATGATCACCGCGCCCGCGCCCAGGAAGAGCAGCGCCTTGAAGAAGGCGTGGGTCCCCAGGTGAAACAGGGCCGGGGCGTAGCCGCCGGCGCCCGCCGCCAGGAACATGTACCCGAGCTGGCTGACGGTGGAATAGGCGAGGACCTTCTTGATGTCGGTCTGGGCCATGGCGATGGTGGCGGCGAAGAGGGCCGTGAGGCCTCCCACCCAGGCCACCGTGGCCGCGGCCTCCGGCGCGACGTCGTAGAGGAAGCTCAGACGGCAAACCATGTACACGCCCGCGGTCACCATGGTGGCGGCGTGGATCAGCGCCGAGACCGGCGTGGGGCCGGCCATGGCGTCGGGCAGCCAGGTGAACAGCGGAATCTGCGCGCTCTTGCCGCAGGCCCCCACGAACAGGCAGATGCCCGCGAACGTCAGCACTTCCCGCACCGTCCAGCTACTGAAGACGCCG
>JAPUKG010000415.1 GCA_027295775.1 Pseudomonadota bacterium | reverse complement strand
GATCTCGTCGAAGACCTTGATGTAGGTGACCGGATTGCTGCGCGGCGTGCGCCCGATCGGCCGCTGGTCGATGTCGATCACCTTGTCGAGCTGTTCGACGCCGTGGAGCCCCCGGTTTCGCCCCACCTTGCGCGTGGAGTTGTGGAAGTGCCGCGAGAGCGCCGGGTAGAGGATGTCGTTCACCAGGGTGGACTTGCCGGCGCCCGAGACGCCGGTCACGGCGATGAGGACACCCAGCGGGAACTCGACGTCGAGCTCGCGGAGGTTGTTCTCGGCGGCGCCCAGGAGCTTGAGTCCGCCGCTGGGGGTGCGGCGCACCGCCGGCGTCGGGATCCCGAGGCGGCCCGACAGGTAGCCGCCGGTCAGGGACTTCGCCTTCTTCTCCAGGCTCGCCGGGGTTCCCGCGTGCACGATGCGGCCGCCCGCCACGCCCGCGCCGGGACCGAAGTCGATGACGAAGTCGGCGCTCCGAATGGTCTCCTCGTCGTGCTCGACCACCACCACCGTGTTCCCGATGTCGCGCATGCGCTTCAGCGTCTCCAGGAGCTTGCGGTTGTCGCGCTGGTGCAACCCGATGGAGGGCTCGTCCAGGATGTAGATGACGCCCGTCAAGTCCGAGCCCACCTGGCTGGCCAGGCGGATGCGCTGGGCCTCGCCGCCGGACAGGGTGGGACCGGCGCGGTCCAGCGAGAGGTAGCTCAGGCCCACCGCGTCGAGGAAGCGCAGCCGTGCGCGGATCTCCTTCAGCACCTCGGCGGCGATCTCCTTCGCCGCTCCCTTGAGCTCGAGGTGGCTGAAGAAGTCGAGGCTGTCGGCGACGGTCAGGGCCGTGACGCCCACGATGCTGCAGCCGCCCACCAGCACCGCCGCACTCTCGGGCCGCAGCCGGCAGCCCGCGCAGGTGGAGCAGCTCTTGTCGGCCAGCCAGCGCCCGTACCAGCGCTTGGCGCTCTCCGAGCGCGTCTGCACGAAGCGGCGCATGAGCCGCGGCACGACGCCCTCCCACTGGACGTCGAAGCTCCCGCGCCCCGTCTTGCCGGACCACTTCACCCGGAACTGGCGCTCGCCGGCCCCGTACATCAGCAGCTCGCGCTGCTTTCTCGGCAGCTTCCGGAACGGCCGGTCCACGTCGATCCCGAGCTGGGCGACAATCTGGCCGCGGAACCCGCGAGACCAGCCCTGCTTCTCGGACACGTTCGGGCCCCAGGGCTTGATGGCGCCCTCGTCGATGGTCAGGTGGTCGTCGGGCACCACCAGGTCCGGGTCGATCTCGACCCGCGTGCCCAGGCCGTTGCAGTCGGCGCACATGCCCTGGGGACTGTTGAACGAGAAGGCCTGGGGCGTGAGCTCGGGGAACGAGACGCCGCAGTCCGCGCAACCCGCGCTCTCGGTGAAGACGCGGTCGGCCCCGCCGTCGACACTGGCGATCAGCGTGCCGTTCCCCACCTTGAGGGCGGTCTCCACGGACTCGGTGAGCCGCGAGCCGATGGCGCGCTTCATCACGATGCGGTCCACCACGGCCTCGACCGTGTGCTTGCGCCGCTTGTCGAGCGCCTGGAGGTCTTCGCTCCGCACCACCCGACCGTCGACGCGCAGGCGCAGGAAGCCCTCCCGCCGCGCCTGCTCCAGGAGCTCCCGGTGCTCGCCCTTGCGGTTCACCAGCAGCGGAGCCATCAACACCAGCTTCGCGCCCACGCGCAGCGAACGGAGCTCCAGGGCGATCTGCTCCGCGGTCTGGGCCTGGACCGCGGAGCCGCACAGGTGGCAGTGCTGCACCCCCACCCGGGCGAAGAGCACGCGCAGGTAATCGGAGATCTCGGTGATCGTCCCCACCGTCGAGCGCGGGTTGGTCCCGGTGGTCTTCTGCTCGATGGAGATCGTGGGCGAGAGGCCGCGAATGGTGTCGTAGCGCGGCTTCTCCATCTGGCCCAGGAACTGCCGGGCGTAGGCGGAGAGCGACTCCACGTAGCGCCGCTGACCCTCGGCATAGAGGGTGTCGAAGGCGAGGGAGGACTTCCCCGAGCCCGACACCCCGGTCAGCACCACCAGCTTCTTCTTCGGGATCCGGACCTCGATCGACTTGAGGTTGTGCTCCCGGGCTCCCTTGATCAGGATGTGGTCGGGCTCCATCGGACTCCTCAGACTACCCGAAGCCCGTGGAGCGGACCCGTGGCCGGATGCCGCCTGCTGACAGTCTTCGCCTGGTGCAGCGAGCCCCCGCCGAACTAGCCCGCTAGCCACGCCGCGCGAACGCCTGCGCCGCGAAGACCAGGGCCGGGAGCACGATCAGCGTCGACGCCAGCGCCGCGGCGATCGCCACGGCCGAGACCAGGCCGAAGCTCGCCACACTCTGCCAGGGCGAGAGTGCCAGCGCCGCGAAGCCGAGGGACAGGGCCAGCGAGGTCGTCACCAGGGCCGGTCCGACGTGGTGGACCGCTTCCCGGACCGCGCTGGAGAGGTCCGCACTGTCCTGCCTCCGAATCCGATCCAGCAGATGGACGCTGTCGTCCACCGCGATGCCCAGGACCACCGCCGCCACCATGGCACTGCCGACGTCCAGGGGGAGCCCGGCGAGCCCCATGAGGCCCAGGGTCGCGATCACCGGGAGCGCCGTGGGCACCAGGCCCAGGAGGGCCCACGCCAGCGAGCGCAGGAAGATCGCCAGCAGGACGGCGACGGCCGCCAGGGCGGCGGCGAAGCTGCGCAGCTGCGTCTCGCGGATGTCTTCGATCATGTCGTGCACGACCGCGAGGGGCCCCGTCGCCAGACCCGACCAGCCAGAGGGCAGCTCCTCGCCAAGGGCGGCGTCCACCTGTCTCATCACGCGCCGCAGGGCGTCCTGGGGCGGCTTCTCCGAGTCGAGGGAGATGCGCACCCGTCGCCCCTCCGGGTCGACCCAGCGGCGAACGTCGTCTCCCAGCAGGGACAGCAGCGCCGCGTTCTCGTCGGCGCGCTCCGCGGGTCGCTGATACGCCGGGTCGTCTCCGCGCAGCAGGCGGTGGCCGTAGCTCACGAGGTCCAGCACCGAGCGAGCCCGGCCCAGCTCCGGGATCGCCTCGAGCCGCGCGGCGGTGCGCGCCAGCACCGCCAGGCTGGCCGGGTCCGCGAGGGCGGCGTCCGCCGGCAGCCGGAGCTCGATCTCGAGGGTGTCGGGGCGGCGCAGGTGCTCGCCCACGAAGTCGGCCCAGCGCACCACGGGGCTGTTCGCGCCGTAGAGCTCCTCGAAGCTCGCGTCGACGCGCAGCCGCGCCATCCCGAAGACCGAGACGAGCGCCACCGCCGCGGCCACTCCCAATACCAGGGGCGCACGGCTCTCGGAGAGGCGCAGCAGGGCCGAGAGCGCCCGGTCCCAGTGCGCCTGGGTCGCGCCCCGCCCACGTCCCCGTCCCTGTGGCAGTCGGCGCGGATCCACGAGCAGCAGCAGCAGGGGCAGGAGCGTGAAGGCCAGGACGAACGCGGCCATCACGCCGAACGCCGCGATCGCCCCGAAGCGCACGAAGCTCTCGAGCGCCGCCGTGGCGAAGGACAGGAAGCCCGCCGCGGTGGTGATGGACGTCATCGCGCACGGCGCGGCGACGTCGGTGGCGATTCGCTCGAGCAGCGCCCGGCGCCCCCCCACCTCGGTCCTGGATTCGAGGGCGTAGCGGGTGAGCAGGTGGATGCCGTCGCAGACACCGATCACCAGGACCAGGGGCGCCAGGATCTGGGTGAGGCTGTTCTGGGCCCAGCCCAGGCGCGAGAGCCATCCCAGCAAACCCAGGGTCCAGACCACCGCGACGCCCACCGAGACCAGGACCGCCGCCGTCGCCGCCAGCGAGCGGAAGATCAAGAGCAGGATGGCGCCGACCAGCAGCACCATCACCGGCACCAGGCGGGCGGTGGCGGTCTCGAGCTCCCCCCCGGCGACCACGAACTCGACCGGTCCGCCCACGCGGTGGAAGACGAAGCCCTGGGCCTCGAAGGGCGCGAGCGCCCGGTCGAGGGCGCGGTAGGCCGCCACCGCGGCGTCGCTCTCCGACGAGACGAGCTGCGTGGCGATGGCGCCCACCGTGCCGTCGGGCGACACCAGCTGGGACACCCAGGACGGGTCGATCCGCGCGCGCTCGCCCAGCGCGGCGGGGTCGCGGACCACCCGGCCGTCCTCGACGAAGCGGCGCACCAGCGGTCCGAACGGCGTCGCGACCCAGAGCGGCGCGGTTGCCGGACTCTCCACCCGGCCGAGCGCCGGCTCCGCCGCCAGGGCGAGGCTGACGTCCCGGGCCATGGCCAGGGCAGCGGGGTCGAAGACGCTCTCGCAGCGCGGCGTCTCGGCGCAGCTCCACACCGCCGCCATGGGGAGCCCGCCCCCGAAGCGCTCGAGGAAGTCGTCCAGCTCGCGCACGCTCGGGTGGTTCTCGCCCAGGAAGGCGCGATAGCCGACGTCGGTCTCGAGCTGCGGGATTCCCGCGGCGAACCCGAGCGTCACGGCGGCGAGGGCGAGCGCAGCGGCCACCGGGTAACGCAGGGAGAGGACGGCCAGCGAGCTCACGGCAGCCACGGTGCGCGGAGTCTATCATCGGCCCCTGCCATGTCCGAGCTGCAAGCACTGTTCGAGCGTCCCGTCGTGGCTCAGATACTGGGTCTGGGTCTGCTGTTCTCGGCGGCGGCCTTGGCGTACGGGATCGCGCGCTGGGTGGTGGTGGCGGGAATCCGCCGGCTGATCGCGCGCAGCGCCGTCACCTGGGACGACCACCTGGTCGACAACAAGCTGTTCATCCGTCTCGCCCACATCGCCCCCGCTCTGGTCATCTACTACGGCGTCGCGCTGGTTCCGGATCTGCACGACACCATGGACACGATCCTCCAGCGGGTGGCCGTCTCCACCATGATCCTGGTGGTGTCGCTGTCCCTGGGCGCGCTCCTGTCCGCGGCCAACGAGATCTACTCGTCGGACGTCGAGCGACGCCAACGCCCGATCAAGGGCTACGTGCAGGTGGTCAAGATCGTCGTCTACCTGGTCGCGACGCTCCTGATCGCGTCGGCCCTGCTGGACAGGTCGCCGTGGATCTTCCTGACGGGGCTCGGCGCCATGGCGGCCGTGCTTCTGCTGATCTTCCGCGACACGATCCTGGGACTCGTCGCCAGCGTCCAGCTCACCGGCAACGACATGGTGCACGTGGGCGACTGGATCGAGATGCCCCAGTACGGCGCCGACGGCGACGTGATCGACGTGGCCCTGCACACGGTGAAGGTCCAGAACTGGGACAAGACCATCACCACCATCCCCACCTACAAGCTGATCGAGGGGTCCTTCAAGAACTGGCGCGGAATGTCGCGCTCGGGCGGGCGACGGATCAAGCGCTCGGTCTTCATCGACGTGAGCTCGATCCGGTTCCTCCACGAGGGGGAGGTCGAGAAGTTCGGACGCTTCGAGCTCTTGCGCGACTACGTGACGCGGAAGGGCGAGGAGATCGCCGCCCACAACGCCGAGCCCGGCCGCGACGTGGCCATCAACGCCGACATCCGCCGCCTCACCAACGTCGGGACCTTTCGCGCCTACGTCCTCGCCTACCTGCGCAGCCACCCGAAGGTCCACGAGCGCATGACCCTGCTCGTCCGCCAGCTGGCGTTGGGATCGGAGGGCCTTCCCATCGAGATCTACTGCTTCACCAACGACACGAACTGGGGCCGCTACGAGGAAATCCAGGCCGACATCTTCGACCACTTGCTGGCCGTCCTGCCGGACTTCGGGCTGCGCGCCTTCCAGAGCCCCAGCGGCGCGGACCTGGCCCGGATCGCGGGCCCCTCGTGAGCCCGCCGGACCTCGGTCTCGGGCTCGGGGAAAGGACCGCCGTCGTCACGGGCGCGAGCCGCGGGCTGGGGGCCGGGCTGGCCCGGGAGTTCGCCCGCCAGGGCCTGCGCCTCGGGCTCTTCTCGCGCAGCGACCCGGCGCTGCCCGCGGGCGACCGCGTGGTGGCGGAGCGCCTGGACGTGCGCGACGAGGCCGCTCTCGAGCGCTTCGTAGCCACACTGGCATCGCGCTTCGGCGCCATCGACCTGTGGGTCAACAACGCCGGCGTGCTCGATCCCATGGCGCCCCTTCGCGACATCGAGGCCAGCGCCTTCCGCGAGCACGTCGACATCAACCTGACCGGCGTCTTCCTCGGAACCCGGGCCTTCGTGCGGCACCTGCACGACACCGGCCGCAGCGGGGTGCTGATCAACGTCTCCTCCGGCGCAGCGGCCCATGGCTACGAGGGCTGGTCCGCGTACTGCGCCGGCAAGGCCGGGGTCGAGCGCCTGACCGAGTGCGTACAGATGGAGGAGGCCGGCCACGGTCTGCGCGCCTTCGCGGTGGCCCCGGGCGTGATCGACACGGACATGCAGGAGCGGATCCGGGGCTGCACACCCGATCGCTTTCCCGAGGTCGAGCGCTTCCGGCAGATGAAGCGCGACGACGTATACAACACGCCCGAGTACGTGGCCCGAGAGCTTCTCGCCATCGCCTTCGATCCGGACCGCAAGACCGACGCGGTCGCCATCGACCTGCGCGACGAGAAGGGCTGAAGCCGGCGCGCTCAGACCCCGGGGTCGAGGTTCACGTGCAGGTGGCCCGGGCGCAGGACCTTGAGCCCCTCGCCGAACTCGAAGGCCTGCTCGCGAGCCCACTCGCGCTCGGCCGCCTCCAGGCCGCGGTGCAGGAGCGCCAGCGCCTCCGGGCGGAACTGCGTCCGATAGGCGTCGATGGCCCGGTGCTTGCGCTCCCGGGTGGCGGAGATGTCGACGACGGTGTTGGGCTCGCGGGTGAAGTAGAAGCCGATGCCGGTGACATCGCGGGGCTCGAAGGCGGCGTCCACCTCCGGATCGCTCGCGAATCGCGGCAGGCTCTGGAGCATGACGGCCTCGGCGCAGGCGCGGCCCACGCGCAGGTGGTCCTGGTGGCTCTCGTAGGGGAGCCACGGGTCCACCGTGAGCACGAAGTCGGGCCCGAAGCGGCGGATCTCGGCGACGAGGCGCTTGCGGAGCGCAAAGTAGTCCCAGTCGCCGGCGTCCGGGTAGTCGAGCCAGATCTGGTTGCCGACCCCGATCGCGCGCGCCGCCTCCGCCTGCTCGTCGCGGAGCTGGGCTCGGGCGGCCTCGTCCGAGAGCTCGGCGTCCAACACGCCCACGAGATCGTCGGTCACCGTCAGGTAGGTGAGGACGGCGCCGGCGTCGCCCAGGCGCGCAAGCGTTCCCCCGGCTCCGATGTCGTTGTCGTCGTAGTGGGGCTGCACGCACAGGACCCGGCGGGCGCTCTCGAGATCGGGGAAACGAATGGTCAGACCCCCTGGATGGTTCGGAAGCGGAACGTCGTGTGGCCCAGCTGGATCAGGTCGCCGTCGTTCCGCTCCGTGCCCCCGGTGGGCTCGCCGTTCACCCGCGTGGGGTTCCGGTCCGACCGCGGCGCGATGGCGAACACGCTGTCCGTGCGCTGAACGACGCTCTCCCGGCTCATGCGCTGCAGGATACCCGAGTGCGGATGCTCCACGGACGGCTCCCGTTGCCACTAGCGGTTCTGTCGTCTACAAGAGGAGGGGATGAGCCAGGCCGAGACGATCCGCGTGCCCACCCCCGACCGCATCCTCGACGCCGCGGAGGTGCTCTTCGCCGAGCGCGGCTTTGCCGGGACTCCCGTGCGCGACATCGCGGCACGGGTCGGTCTCAACCCCGCCAGCCTGTACAACCACTTCCCCAGCAAGCAGGCGATCTACGAGGCGGTCCTGGAGCGCGGGGTGCGGCCGCTGATCGACATCCTCGAGGTGGCCGCCCACGGCGAGCTCGACCCGGACTGGGGCGACCGCATCCTCGAGACGGTGATGAGCCAGCTCGAGCGCACGCCTCACCTGCCGCGCTTGATCCAGCACGAAGCGGTGAGCGGCGGCGAGCACCTGGCGCGCCTGGCCCGCCGCTGGCTCCTGCCTCCGTACGCACAGGCCCTGGCCGCGGTGAAGCGGGGACCCGGTCCGGGGCTGGCCGGCTGGGACGACGAGGAGCTGCCCCTGCTCGTGATCGCCTGGCTGAACATGATCTTCGGCTACTTCGCGATGGCGCCCCTCACCGCCGAGCTGCTGGATCGGGACCCTCTCTCCCGCGAGAATCTCGAGCGCCAGACGGGCTTCCTGCGCAAGCTGGCGCTGCGGCTCGCTGGAGGAGACTGAGGGAGCCTCCGCGTCTCGCCGAGGCTCCCCCTGGTCTATGCGAAATCGCGATCCAGGACGGTCTTTCGCCCGTCGCGATTGGCGCTGTCGATGGCCTGGTCGCAGAGCGTGCGAATCCGGTCCGAGAGCACCTCGAGAACGCTGCCCGAGGTCTTCATGTCGCCCTTGCTCTTGATGTAGGTCTTCAGCTTCGAAGCGACGACCAGGACTTCGTTGTCGGACATGGCGGCGATAGCCTTTCCCGGGGTGCGTATTTCCCGGCGTGTCCGGCGGGCGCCCCCCAACGTCCCCTCCGGCCCGGATACGCTCGACCGAGCGCGCATCCAGAATGCACCAACCCGGCTGAAACGCAACTGAGGGGGGTTTCACAGGTGGGGGAACGGGCCGCCTCCGCTAGGCTTCGAGTTCCGTATGGCCCTGGCTCTCACGGGACTCTCGGTCTGGGACGGGCGCGCCGAGCGGGCTTCGCCGCGGGGCTGGACGATCCGGATCGAGAGCGGCCGGATCGCCGCCGTCGGCCCCGACCCCGAGCTCGCGGCGGATGCGAGGGAAATCCCCCTCGACGGCTGCACCGCCATTCCGGGCCTGATCGACGCCCACGTCCACCTCACCCTCGATCCCAAAATCATCAAGCCGGCCGACCAGTTCCGCGTTCCGGTGGGCGAGCTGGAGGAGGCCATGGTCGAGCGCGCCAGGGCGATGGTTCGGGCCGGGATCACCACGGCCCGGGACCTGGGGGGCGGGGAGTGGTTCGAGCTGGCCCTGCGCGATCGCATCGCAAAGGGGGAGGTCCCGGGCCCCCGCCTGCTGTGTGCCGGGCAGCCCCTGACCTCGCCGGGCGGCCACTGCCACTTCTGGGGCGGCGAGTTCCGCAGCCCGGACGAGATCGGCCTGGTGATCCGGCGCCAGGTGGAGCGCGGCGCCGACTGGATCAAGGTGATGGCCACGGGCGGAGTGATGACCGCGGGCACTCGGATCCGCGACCTCCAGGTCGAGCCGGACGACCTGCGCCGGATCGTGGAGCTGGCCGGCGAGGCCGGCCGCTCCGTGGCCGCGCACTGTCACGGCACCCCGGGCATCGAGGCCGCCGCGCGGGCCGGCGTGCGCACCCTGGAGCACTGCTCGTTCGTCGGCACGGGGGGCTTCGGCAGCGGCTTCGACCGCGGCGTGGTTCGGCTGCTGGCCTCGAAGGCGCCCGGAGGCAGTGGCGTGAGCGGCCAGGACCTGTGGGTGTCACCGACCGTCAACGCCAACTGGGCGCTGCGCAGCCGCAAGGACGGCAACCCCACGGCGTTCGGAATGCGCATGGCGCGCGTCCTGCGGGCGCAGCGCGAGGCCGGGGTGCGCTTCATCGCGTCCACGGACGCGGGCATCCCGGGCGTCGCCCATCACCGCTTGCCCGAGGCGCTGGCCGTATTCGCGTGGATGGCGGGGATGACCCCGGTCGAGGTGCTGCGCACCGCCACCTCCGAATCCGCGGCAGCCCTCGGCATCGCCGACGTGACCGGCGCCCTCGAGCCGGACCTCGCCGCCGACGTGCTGGTGCTGGAGGCGAGCCCGCTCGACGACCTGGACACCCTGCGCGTGCCTCGGCTGGTCGTGGCGCGCGGCGAGGTCGTCGCGCTGGACGGCTGATCAGGCCCTGGCGAGCCGATCGGTGACGAAGGCGTCGATGGCGCTGCAGCTCGCTTCGGGCAGGGGGAAGAACGCCAGGCCGACGTACTTCTCTCGCTGGTGGAGCACCCGAGCCCGCGCGTTCATCAGACCGGCGGGAAGCGCGAACTGCACGTTCAGATGCGCGCCGGGCTCGAGGGGCTCGCTGCACTGGAGCAGGCAGCCACCCTGCGAGATCGAGACCACGGCAGCCACCCAGCGACGATCGCCGCGCACGCATCGGGCTGCGAGCTGGGCGGGAACGCGCGGTACCTTTCGCGGATGCTCCTCCAGGGCTTCCTGGATCAGCCGGTAGAGCTCGACCAGAGCCGCCGGTCGCACGACGCAGCCGACGATGCGCGGGTCCTCGCGCTCGAGGGGTCGCGTCCCGGTCAGGCTCACGATGGGCGTGGCCGGATCTTCGGACGCGCTCGG
Organism: Pseudomonadota bacterium; assembly: GCA_027295775.1. Classification (GTDB taxonomy): domain Bacteria; phylum Myxococcota_A; class UBA9160; order UBA9160; family UBA4427; genus JAPUKG01. The sequence continues at coordinate 7,381 of JAPUKG010000415.1, read as the reverse complement.
GATGCGGTCGAAGCGGCGCTCGTCGACCAGGCGCAGCGCGGGATCGCGGGGACGCTTGGAGTCGGCGGGCACCAGGTCGTAGCCCAGCCCAGCCAGGGCGGCGCGGGTCCGGGGCGCGTAAGCCCGGGGCCCGGTGTGGCACTCGATCGTCCACCGCAGAGATGCGCGCTCCGCCAGCATCTCCCGCGTTATCGGCCCGTCCCGACAGTGTCTTTACGCTGATGGGCGAGGTCGGGCGTTTCGCCCCCTCCACCACGGGGGGTTCACACCCCGGGACGCTCCTCGCGGCGCTCCTGTGCTGGCTGGACGCCCGCTCCCTGGGCGGCCGCGTGGTGCTGCGCCTCGAGGATCTCGATCCCGACCGATCGCGGAGCGAGTGGGTGCACGCCATCCGGGAGGATCTGGCCTGGCTGGGTCTCGACTGGGACGCGGTGCAGCTGCAGAGCGAGGGCCGAGGCCGCCACGAGGCCGCTCTCGACCGGCTGGCCGAGCGCGGCCGGCTCTACCCGTGCCGGTGCAGCCGATCCCAGATCCGAGCGGACGGCGTGCGCGCACCCGACGGCAGCTTCCGTTACGCGAACCGGTGTCGCGAGCGCCCGCTTCCGCCCGGAGGCTGGCGGGGGTGCGACGAGCCCCTGCGCGTCGCGCTGCCCGACGGGCGCGTCGCGCCCCGCCACGAGGGGAGCGCGGACCTCGCCCAGGACCCCGTGCAGGTGTTCGGCGACCCCGTCGTCCGCCGCCGCGACGGCGCCGTCGCCTATCACCTGGCGTCGGTGGTCGACGACGCCGAGAGCGGTGTGACACGGGTGGTGCGCGGCCGGGACCTGGCGGACTCGACCGCCACCCAGGTCGCTCTCCAGTCCCTGCTCGAGCTGCCGTCGCCGATCTACCGCCACCATCTGCTCTTGCTGGAAGAGCGCGGGGGCAAGCTCGCCAAGCTGCACGGCGCGGTGGGCATGCCCGAGCTGCGCGGCCGCTACGACGCACGCGCTCTGTGCGGCTTCCTCGCCCGGGCGGCGGGTCTGGCGGAAGCGGAGGAGCCGGTTGCGCCGACCGAGCTGCTACCCGACTTCTCGTGGGATCGGGTGGGCGACGTCGACCGGGTGGTGCGCTGGACCGGGGACCGGCTGCAGGTCTTCTGAAGACTAGACCACCACCTCCAAGACCGACGCTTCGCCCGGGACGCCCACTCGGAGCGGGAAGCCGTAGAAGCCGGTGCCGCGGTGGACATAGAGGCGGTTCGATCCGAGTCCGAACAGGCCGTGGTCGGGCCAGGGCGAGCGTGTCAGCACCGTCCAGTCGAGTCCCAGGCTGACCAGACCGACCTGGCCGCCGTGGGTGTGACCCGAGAGAGTCAGGTCGACCTCGCCCGGCGCCACGTGCCGGAAGCCCAGCGGATCGTGGAGCAGCAGCAGGCGCAGGTGATCCGGCCGCCGGGGGAAGCGGGCGAGCAGGCCGGAGAGGTGTTCGCGGCTCCCGCGCCGCACCCAGTCGGAGCCGACGATCTGCACTGGACCGATGCTGGTCTCGACGAGCGCCTCCTCGTCCACCAGGAGTCGCACGCCGTTGGCCGCGAGCCCGCGGCTCACCTCCATCGGCGCCTCGTGGTCGTGGTTGCCGAAGATGGCGAAGCAGCGCCCCTCGAGCGCCCGCAGCGGCGAGAACGCCTGGGCGATAGCGCCCGGCGTTCCGCTGCTCTCCATGGTGAGGAAGTCGCCGGTCAGCAGGACCAGGTCGGGCTCTCGGTCGAGCAGTCGCGCCACCGTGCGGCGCAGTCCCGAGATCGATTGCCACGGTCCCAGGTGCGGGTCGCTGATCTGCACGATGCGCAGGGGCGGGGACGCCAGGGGCGGGGGCGCGCGGCGCCGATGGCGTTCGACGGGGATGCGCTTCACTTCGTCGGGTCCGTCCTGCCCGAGCCTCACCCGCACCCACTCCACGGTGGGTCGCGTCGAGGTCAGGATCGAGAGCATCGCCACGGCGAAGGGCAGGAGGTCGAGCCAGCGCAGGGCCGACAGCACCCCCTCCCAGCCCAGGAAGTACAGGAGTCCGCGGATTGGCAGCAGGGCCAGCAGCCACACGCCCTCCATCGCGCCGGCTGCGATGAAGACCTGTCCCGGGATGCTCACGCCAAAGCGAAACGGCCACGCGCGCATTCGCGCGCGCACGAGATGGACCAGGTGCACGGCCGCGGCCAGCATCGCGTAGGCGAACAGACCGTCGAGCCAGGGCGCCGCGCCGGGCGGAAAGAGCGACACGATCCGCGGGTGCGCGATGAGAGCGCCGGGAAGTGCAATACCCAGGACGATCGCGCCGAACATCGCGTAGCTCCGCCCGCGCTCGCGCCAGGCATAGAGCGGCAGCAGCACCAGCGTCGCGAGCGCCAGGGCGGGAAACGACCAGGTGAGCACGGCGCCCACGAACTCCACGGGTTCCACGTCGGCAGGATAGTATCGGGGGGTGCTCGCCGCCGCGATCGAGCTTCGGAAGCGCCGCAAGACCTCCGTCGCTCTGCTGCTCGCCCTGTTGATCCTGGGCTGCGGCGATTCGAGCCCGCCTGGAGACGCCGATGCCGCATTGCAGGCGCCCGTGGGCGTAGACGCGGACTGGGGCGCGCTGGAGCTGGCCGCGCAGGCAAAGCTCGAGGCAACCCGGGAGCTGACGGCGCGTGCGCGCGGCTTCGACGAGCGCGAAGCGCTGGCGGCCCTCGGCACCAACCCGAAGACCGGCGAGACCTTCCGCCTGGACGCGCACCTGGACCGGGCCCGGGCCTCGTCGCGAGCCCCGCCCGAGCCGGCGGGTACCTGCACCGGCTGTCTCGCCTTCGAGTTCGAGGGCGACGACCCGGTTCGGCTCGCGTCGGCCCAGGGGCGGTCCGTGGAGAAGGACGGCCGGCTCGAGGTCCGCTTCCACAAGGGGGACTACCTGATCGGCGGGCCGGGGGTCGAGCTTCCCCGGCATGCGGTCGGCGCGATCGAGGTGCGGCTGCGTCTGAAGCGCGGCAACCAGTTCGAGATCGCCTGGAGCCGGCGGCGCCTCCGGGAATGGCCGTCGCGGGATCACCCCCACACCCGGACCGTAGGCCGTGTCACCGTGGACGCGGTCCCCGGCGCCGAGTTCCACACCTACCGGATCGACGCGAGGACCGCGCTCTGGCGGCGGCTGCGCTTCGGAGATTCGATCCGGACCGTACTGGTCCGGCCCTCGAACCGACGCCGCGACCGAGTCGAGATCGACTACCTCCGCTTCCTGCCGCGGGGCGAGCCGTACGCCGATCGCCGCTTCGGCACCGCCTACGAGACCCAGGGCCGGGAGATGCGCCCCGTGCTGTTCGCCCATCCACCGCTCCGGCTCGACTACCGGGTGACGATTCCGGAGCGCGACCCGATCCTCTCGTTCGGACTGGGCATCCTGAACGCGGGGGTTCCGGTGGACTTCCGTGTCTCGCTCATCGCCGCGGGCGAAGCGACCGAGATCTTCCGCCGCCAGGTCGACGCCGGCGACCGCTGGTTGGATGCGCGGGTCGACCTCTCCCAGTGGGCCGGCCAGGCGGTCGAGCTCCGGCTCGAAGTCGAAGGAGGACCCGGGCAGGTCGCGTTCTGGAGCAGTCCGCTCCTCGCGGGCGCGCCCGCGGAACCGTTCAACATCGTCGTGATCCTGGAGGACGCCCTGCGCGCGCAGAGTCTCTCCCTCTACGGCCACCGGCGCGAGACCTCGCCCGAGCGCGAACGCTTCGCGCGGCGGGGCGTCGTCTTCGAGTACGCCATCGCCCAGGCCACCAAGACGCGGCCCTCGTGCCCCAGCTTCATGACGTCGCTCTATCCGACCGCCACCGGCGTGTGGCAGTTTACCGAGCGACTCGACGATCGCTTCCTCACCCTCGCCGAGATCCTCCGCCAGCAGGGCTACTGGACCGGATCATTCGTGCAGAACAGCAACGCAGGGCCAGCAGCGGGACTCCACCAGGGCTACGACCAGCTCTTCGGCCGCGGCCCGGTGGCCGCGGGCACCGCTCTCTTCGGCGAGACCACCCTCCAGTGGATCGCGGACCGCGACGGGCGGAACTTCTTCCTCTACCTCCACGCCATCGACCCCCACGGTCCATACGAGCCGGATCCGCCCTTCGATCACTGGTATCGCGAGGGCGCCGGGAGCGGAGAGCCTCTGGCCGTCGACCGCCGCCACGATCCCGAGTGGGTGGAGCGCCCGACCCGGGACGGTCGGCGCCGGCGCTACGACGGCGAGATCCTCCGCAACGACGCCGCGATCGGAGTCTTCCTCGACGAACTCGAGGCGCGCGGGCTCCTCGAGCATACCCTCGTCGTGCTGCTCGCGGACCACGGAGAGCACCTGGGCGAGCACGGTCTCTGGGAGCACAGGCCGCCGGGCTACCTGCAGGTCACCCGGGTTCCCCTGGTGTTGATCCATCCCGCCCTCCCGGCGGGCCGGCGCGTCGCCCAGGTGGTGGAGCTGGTGGACGTGATGCCGACCCTGCTCGAGCTGGCGGGCGTCCCCACCGACCCATTGCTGCTCCAGGGCGAGTCGCTGCTGCCCCTAGTCGACGCCGGTGCCGCGGCCGGTCCCCAGCTCGCCCTGTCGGAGGAGGCCGTGCTCTACCGCCGCGGCCGCAATGACGACGAGGTCTCCGCCTCGCTCTTCTACGGAGACCTCCACGCGCTGCACTCCTCGGAGCGCCCGGCCCTCGAGCTCTACGACATTGTCGCCGACCCCGGTGAAGAGCGTCCCGCCGCTGCACACGCAGCCGCAACGGGCCGGGCGGCCGAGGTCGTCGTCCCGTTCCTCGCCGCCATGAAGGCCGAGACCATGGGCCTGTGGCGGGCGATCACCGGCGGCGGCGAGGCCGTGATCCAGACCGACCCGGAGGTGCGCGAGCAGCTGCGCGCCCTGGGCTACGTGGAGTAGCGGGGGGCGGGCGACGAGACCCGAGCCGCAGGCGCTTCGAGCCCCGGGACCTCCACCCGGGTCCGGAAGATCGTACCCTCGCGCTCCGGCACCTCGCGGTTGTCCGCCGTCACGATGGTGAGGTCGCGCCGGTCGCCGCCGCCGAAGCAGAGGCTCGTCACCTGCTGGGCCGGAACCTCGACCACGCGGTCCGGTCTGCCGTCCGCGTCGAAGCGAGTGACGCAGCCCCCGCCGTAGCAGGCCGTCCACACGCCCCCGGCCTCGTCCACCGCCAGGCCGTCGGGGGCGCCGCGCTCGGGGCGGGCGAAGACGGTCCGCTCCGAGCAGCTCCCGTCCGGCGCGAGAGCAGAGCACAGGATGGCGCCGATGGCCGTGTCCGAGTGGTAGAGCCGCCGGCCGTCGGGCGAGAATCCGATCCCGTTGCTGAGACCGACGTCCCCGTACAGGACCTCGGCCACGCCCTCGCCATCGATCCGGAAGAGCTCCCCCGGAATCCGGTCCGGCCCGCCCGAGAAGGGGTCCGAGCGCAGGGAGCCGACGTAGACCCGGCCCGCGGCATCGGTGAAGAGATCGTTGAAGCCACCCACGTCGGCGCGCTCCAGCAGGATATGGGTCTCTCCGTCGCGGACGTGACAGACGTTGCGCCCCGAGATCACCAGCCCGCCCTCGGCGTGGAGCGCGATTCCGCCGACGCCGCGCCGCTTGGGCACGACCGTGTCGACCTGCCCGCCGGGGGCGAGCCGATAGACCCCGCCGCGGGTCACGTCGCTGAAGTAGAGGTTCCCCGCACGATCGCAGCGGGGGCCCTCGATCAGCCCGTATCCCCAGGCCAGGGTGCGAAGCTCCATGCCGTTCTGCGCCCTCCCGAGGCCATTCAAACACATCGCCCGACCTCAGACGGGCCTCGTAAATCCCCGAGCCGGCGTGTTAATTTGGCCGGTCATGGCAGCCCCCGAGACCACGCCCGGCGCCAGCTCCGCCCGGATCGCCATCTACGTGGTGGCCGTGGACGCCGTGCGCTCGCTCGCGGGCGTGCTGGACCGGATCCCCGAGTCGGTCCGCGAGCGGGTGGAGGAGATCTTCGTCCTCGACGCCGGCAGCACCGACGACACCTACCTGGTGGGCGTCGGCTACAAGGCGGTCTCCGGCTTCGAGAACCTGACCATCATGCGGGGGACGCGGGGCAGCCTGGGCGCCAACAACAAGCACGCCTTCGACTACTGCCGCGAGCGGGGCTTCGACATCGTCGCCCTCCTCCACGCAGATGGGAAGTACGCGCCCGAGGTCCTGGAGAGCCTGCTCGAGCCGGTGGAGCGCGGCGAGGTGGACGCCGTCTTTGGCAGCCGGCTCCTGGAGGGCCGGCCCACCGGACGGGGCATGCCCCTCCACAAGTACATCGCCATCCGCCTGCTGAGCTCTCTCCAGAATCGCCTGCTCGGGCTCGGTCTCTCCGAGTACCAATGCGGCTACCGCGCCTACCGCGTCTCGGCCATCGCCGACCTCCCCTACCACGCGAACAGCGACGGGCTGCACTTCGACACCGAGATCATCGTGCAGATGAAGCTGAAGGGGCAGCGCATCCTCGAGGTGGCGGTGCCGGTCTACTCAGGCGAGGAGGCCGACTCGGTGCGCGGAGTCCGCTACGCGCTGAACGTGCTGCGCGCGCTCGGCCAGTATTGGCTCCACACCAAGGGGATCCGTGAGGCCGAGAAGTACTCCGTCACAGAGAAGTACGTCTACCGGACCACGCCCGACGCCTCGCACCAGAAGATTCTCTCCCTGATCGAGAAGGACCGGCAGCACATCCTCGACCTGGGCTGCGGCGCGGGCTACCTGGCCGAGGCCCTGCAGGTGCGCGGCAATACGGTGGTGGGCGCCGACGCGCGGAAGGTGCCGGGGGTCGAGGAGCGCATGAGCCAGTTCCTGCACGTCGACCTGGACCGGGAGCCCATCCCGTGGACCGGTCCTCCCTTCCAGTACATGGTGATGGCGGACGTGCTGGAGCACCTGGCCGAGCCCGAGCTCCTGCTCGCCGAGTGCCGCAAGCATCTCACCGAGGATGGCCACCTGATCGTCTCGGTGCCAAACGTGGCGCACTGGAGCGTGCGGCTGCCGCTCCTGTTCGGTCGCTTCCAGTACACCGCCCGCGGCATCCTCGATCGCTCGCACCTGCGCTTCTACACCCTGTCGTCGATCCGCGCCGAGCTCGAGCGTGCGGGCTTCGAGGTCCAGCGCGTCGAGACGACGGTGCCGCCGCTGGAGGAGCTGCTTCCCGAGGGCCGCCTCACCGGCTTCGCCGGACGGCTCCTCACCCGCCTCCAGGTCCTGGGCAATCGCATGCTGCCGCAGCTCTTCTCCTATCAGATCGTGCTGCGGACCCGGCCAAAGCGCCCGTGAGCCTTCCGGCACGGCCAGAGAGCACCTACCACCGGCTGGTGCGAATGAAGCGGCTGATGCC
>JAPUKG010000414.1 GCA_027295775.1 Pseudomonadota bacterium | reverse complement strand
ACTTCGGGAACTGATGGTCCAGGCAGAGGGGCCGCGCATCGCGGTCGTCGGCAGCGGATTCTCCGGGGTGTGCCTGGGCATCCAGCTGAAGAAGGCCGGGATCGACTCGTTCACCCTGTTCGAGAAGGCGGACCGGGTCGGCGGGACCTGGCGCGAAAACACCTACCCGGGCGCGGCCTGCGACACGCCGGCCTTCGCGTACTGCTTCTCCTTCGAGCAGAAGACGGACTGGTCGCGGAAGTGGGCGCCGCAGGCCGAGATCCTGGATTACATCGAGCACTGCGCCGACAAGTACGGGCTCCGGCCGCACATCCGCTTCGACACCGAGATCGCCAGCGCGCACTTCGACGGAGACGAGGGGGTCTGGCACCTGCGCACCGCCCGGGGAGAAGAGCTCGAGGCCGACGTTCTGGTGAGCAGCGTCGGGCAGCTGAACAGGCCGACCACGCCGGAGATTCCGGGGATCGACCGCTTCCGAGGCCCCCGGTTCCACTCGGCGCGTTGGGATCACGGCTGCGATCTGCGCGGCAAGACCGTGGCCGTGGTGGGAAACGCGGCGAGCGCGATTCAGTTCATTCCCCCGATCGCGCCCGAGACGGAGCGGCTGCTGATCTTCCAGCGAAGCGCGAACTGGATGATTCCCCGGGGCGACCGAGCCTACCGGGACTCCGAGAAGCGGCGCTTCGCGGCCCACCCCTGGCTCGCCCGACTCTATCGCTGGTGGATCTGGCTCCAGTACGAGGCGACCTGGCCCGTATTCCGGCGCAACGAGTTCCTGAGCGGGCGCATGGGCCGGCTGGCCGAGAGGAGCATGCGCAAGGTCGTCTCCGACCCCGCGCTCCGGGACGCGCTCGTTCCCGACTACCCGATCGGCGGCAAACGGGTGCTGATCTCCGATGACTACTACCAGACCCTGAATCGCAGCGACGTCGACGTGATTACCGATCCGATCGACCACCTGACCGAGGACGCGGTGGTGACCCGAGACGGCAGCGTCCATCCCGCCGACGTGCTGATCTTCGCCAGCGGCTTCGAGTCCACCTCCTTTCTGGCGCCGATGAAGATCGCAGGCCTCGACGGCCGGTCCCTCACGACAGAGTGGAAGGAAGGCGCCCGGGCCTATCTCGGAATCACCGTCGCGGGCTTTCCGAACCTGTTCATGACCTACGGACCCAACACGAACCTGGGCCACAACTCGATCCTCTTCATGATCGAGTGCCAGACGCGCTACATCATCGAGTGCATCCAGGCCATCGCGAGCCGGGGCCTCAAGTACCTGGACCTCCGACAGGACGTCATGGACGCCTACAACGACCAGATCCAGGAAGAGCTCGGACGCACGGTTTGGGCCGCCACCGGCAAGAGCTGGTACAAGACCGAGGCCGGCCTCATCACCAACAACTGGTCCGGCAGCACGACCCGCTACTGGTGGAAGACGCGGCGCGCCGACCTCGGTCTCTACCGGCAGGTCCCTCGTTGAGTCGCGATCCGGAGATCCGACCCGCCGAGTCCGCCGAAGCCCTGCAGGAGGCGATGGCGGAGGGCTTCGGCTTCGACTGGACCGCGGACCACGTCACCCACCTGGCCCGGACCCTCGAGCTCGAGCGGACCCGCTGCGTCTTCGACGGAGCCCAGATGGTGGGGACGTGCGGCGCGCACAGCCTGCGCCTGACGGTTCCCGGCGGATCGCTCCCGACCGGCGGCACCACCTTCATCACCGTCCGCGCCACCCACCGGCGGCAGGGACTGCTGCGCGCCATGATGCGCGCGCACCTGGACGACGTGCGCGAGCGGGAAGAGCCGTTGGCGGTCCTCTGGGCCTCCGAGAGCGGAATCTACGGCCGCTTCGGCTACGGCTCGGCGGCGCTGGCCTACCGCGGGCGGATCGAGCGGGCCCACGGCGCGTTCGCCAGACCGGTCGAGGCAGCGGGCCAACTGCGCCAGATCGACGTGGAGGAGGCCCGCAAGCTCCTTCCCCCGATTTACGAGCGCGTGCTTCCCGAGCGGCCGGGACACATCGCTCGCTCGGAAGCCTGGTGGGAGAGCCACCTGGCCGACCCGGTGTGGGAGCGCGACGGCGCGTCCAAGTTCCGCTACGTCCTGTACGAGGAGGCCGGCGAGCCGCGGGGCTTCCTTCAGTACCGCATCCAGACCCGGTGGCATGACTCGGGCGTCCCGAACCACATCCTGTCGGTGGTCGAGCTCCAGTCCGTCGACGCCGTCGCCCGAGCGGCCCTCTGGCGCTACGCGCTGGACGTGGACCTGGTCGGCACCGTGATCGCCTGGAACCTGCCGGCGGACGACTCCCTTCCGTGGCTGCTGGCGGATGCCCGCCGCTACCGCCCGAGCTGGCGCGACGGGCTCTGGCTGCGGCTCATGGACGTCCCGGTGGCGCTCGAAGGCCGCCGCTGGGAGACCGAGGGTCGGATCGTCTTCGCGCTGCGCGACGAGCTCTGCCCGTGGAACGAAGGCACCTGGGAGCTCGAGGCCGGTCCGGACGGCGCGCGCTGTTGCCCCTCGCAGGCGGAGCCGGAGCTCCGGCTCGGCGCCGAGGAGCTCGGCACCGTCTACCTGGGTGGCGACCGGTTCGCGGCCCTCGCCGGGGCCGGCCGCATCGAAGGCTCGACCGATGCGATCCGCCGCGCCGACCGGCTCTTCCGCTGGCACTGCGCCCCGTGGTGCCCCGAGGTGTTCTGAGC
>JAPUKG010000413.1 GCA_027295775.1 Pseudomonadota bacterium | reverse complement strand
GATGGTGATCCCGGTGCTGCTGGTCTGGGCCGGGGCCGCCGCGTACGCCGGCCGACGCTTCACGGCCATGGCGGAGGCGATCGCCAATTCCCGCGGCTAGGAGGCCGACTCGAGAGTGACCCGACGGCTATGCGGGGGGCTTCATGTCCTCGGGCGCCACGTCACGCACATGCTGAGCGAAGAACCAGTGGTGGCCTTCCGAATCCTCGGTTCCGTAACGTCGGTCTCCGTAGAACTGGTCCTCGGGTTCTTCGAAGATCTTCGCGCCAGACTCCTTGGCGTGCCGGAAATGCTTGTCTACGTCGTCCACGTACACGTAGAGGCTCTGGGTGACCTGGCCGAGATGTTTCGGATTTCGGTAGTCCGGTGCCGGGCATCCGAGCATGATTACGCCGTCCGCGGACTCCATCTCCGCGTGCGCGATCCCGCCGTCCGGTCCCGGCATTCGCATCCGCTCTTTCAACCCGAACGCTTGCGCGAGCCACTCCAGCGCACCAGCCACGTCTTGGTAGTACAGGTAGGGGGTGATGCGAGGCATGTTCTCGGGGGGGTTGGCGGGCATCGCAGGCCCTCCTAGTGGTTTTCGCCAACATACCACGGGGGGATGTACGGCTGGTCGCCGGCCCGGTTCGCCCGCGAGGCCCGTGGGCGCTCGACCTCCGCTGCCCGCTCCTCGAGCGGGACGGACGTGACTACACCAGCGGCTTCGGAGCGCTGCGCCGTCGGCCGAGCCTGCGCTCCTGGAGCTTGCGCTGCACCGGGACGTGGCGGCCCGAGAGCACGTCCAGGTAGGCCTCCTCGTATTCGAGGGAGCCCTGGCTCCAGGCGTAGAAGGCGCCGAGCAGGGCCGACGCCACGGCGGCGTTCGTGAACAGGAGCTGAGGCGCGCCCGGTGTCTCGGCTTCGCAGCCCGCGCTGGGCACGCGATCGCCGGGCTTCGCGATCTCGGGGTGGAAGGTGCTGATCGGGTTGGTGACGTCGCGGCCTCCTGCGCGCAGGTACACCTGCACGTTGCCCAGGGTGCCGGTGTGGCCGTCCTCGACTCCGTCGTTACCCCCGGAGAAAAGCGCCACGTCGGAGAGCCGCGCGCAACGCCGCTCGACGAGGCGACGCGTCGCGTGGTTGTCCGGGGTACAGAAGACGACGTCGCGCTCCTGGATGAGCCACACCGCGCGGCGCGGGGTCACGTAATACGGAACCGGCAGCAGCGCCACGCGGTCGCCGTAGTCCCGGGCCAGCTCCTCGGCCAGCACGTTGGCCTTGGGCCCCAGCTCTTCGAACCACATGCGCGCGCGATTGCGCGGCTCGAAGGAGTCGCCATCCGCGCAGAGGACCGTGGCCTCGCGGCGGTCGTGATGAAGGAAAGGCACGAGCAGGCGCAGCACCAGGCCGCCGACGCCGCCGAGGCCGATCACGATGAAGCGTCGGGCGTCTTCAGGCTTCACCGGTCTCGTCCGCGCCGATTACCGGGGTGGCCTTGCCGTCGCCGTTCCAGCCGTGGGCCGCCTCGGCCCAGCTCTTGGTCTCTTCGAAGCTGACGCGCGCCATCCAGTCGGCCCGGGCCGGCTCTTTCGGAACGCGGCAATCCGGCAATACCTGGGCCGGCTCGACGTGGAAGCGGCGCCCCCCCGACACGAACCCGGCCGAGCGCGACAGGGCCGAGCTTCCGAAGTGCCCGTACACGATGTGGAGGCCGTCGCCAAAGCGTTCGTCGTCGCAGTCCACCCCGCTCGAGTAGGCCGAGAGATCCGCGTGGCTATGGATGGTGCCGAAGAGCAGGTACCCCTTCGGCCGTGGCACGCTCTTGTAGTCGAGGCGCAGGTAGGCGCGCAGCTTCCCGCGGTAGTCGCGGTAGCCCGGGATCCGCTGGGGGGGCGCGTCGAAGCGGTAACGGAGCGCGACCGGGTCGAAAAAGATCGTGACGATGGCCTCGCCCTCGAAGCGCTCGTACACCTCGGCAAAAAATGCCAGGACCTCTTCGATGGGCTCGGCGGGAAGCGGGGGAAAGCGCATCTCGAGCCGCTCCCGCGAGGGATAGAGACCCGGCACGTCGCGGGTTACCTGGGTCACCGAGCGGTAGAGGGCCGTGTCCTTCACCTGGAAGATGCCGTTGGAGGCGACCTCGTAGTAGAGGCGGTCCTCGACGTGAACGTCGGGCTCGGTCTTCAGCAGAACGGGGGGCTGGTACTTCATTGTCGGCTCCTCTCAGGCCTCGTCGTCGCTTGTCGCCGGTGTTCGACGTCGCTGCCGGGTAGCGCGGGCCCGGGTGACCAGACCCGCCAGGTGGGCGGCGGTGGGCTCTTGTGGAAGCCTCGCGTCGACCTGGGTGAGCATGGAGTCGAGTTCGGCCCGGACCGTGGTTTGCGCGTCCCTCCAGGGGACCGAAAGTGGGAAAAAGCGGTCTGCGCGGGTGGACTTCGCCCAGTTCTCGACGGAACTGACCCGGGGATCGACGTCGCGCATCATCTCCCAGTAGGAGTTGCCTTCGTGGATGTCGGAGCTGCGGTTGAAGGCCGCGCTGAAGGTGTGATCCACCGCCGCCGCGATCGTCTGCCCCGGCGGCCAGTTCGGCCGGGCCTTCACGTGCTGCAAGCACAGCCAGGCCTTCTGTCCGTAGCCCGTGGCCACGTTGTACATGTTGGGCAGTAGCAACGGGTCGTCCGGGGTCTCGAGCGGAGCCGTGCGGTAGTAGAGCTGCTGCTGTCCCGTCAGGCGACCCCGGTGCAGCACGAGCAGCACGAGCACGAAGGGGAAGGCCAGGTAGAGCTCCCGGTACTTGGCGCCCTGGCCGTAGGGCTGCTCCGAGTCGTCGGTGATCCAGCGCACCCGGCGAGCGCCGGGCGGCACCTCGACCACCACACCCAGCACTTCGCCGTGTTGCCGGAAGAGCCGCACGCCGCGGGGCAGCAGGATGTCGGGACCGGAGCCCGCCGCGCAGGCCACGGTGTGGACGAAGTCGCCGATGGGCACGGTGGCCAGGGTCTTGCGCCCCGACCGGACTTGCACCTGGCTGCCGGCGATCCGGATCTCCGGCTTCGACATCAGCCGCCCCCCTTCTCGCCGGCGGGGCGAGTGAACTCGAGCTGGTCGCCCGCGCTGAGGCGATGCTCCGCGTCGACCGGATCGCCGTTCACCAGCGCTACGACCGCAGGCGCAATGTTGAAGGGCGCGCGCAACATGCGGAACACGTCCCCGACATTCATCTCGGCGAGCTCCAGGCTCTCGGTCATCGAGCCCCAGATCACCTGCACGCTGCCTCCCGCGGTGGCCAGGGCGGCGGCCTGCGGCGGAATCGGCGTCGGGCCCTCTTCCCTTCGAGTCCTGCGTCTCATCTGTTCCATGGCATGTCCCCTTCTTCTTGCGCGCGGCGTCAGGCCGCGCGGAGCTGTGCCCGGGTGCCGACGCTGCGCTCGGCCGGAACCTCGACGCTTACGATCTCGTGGGCACGCGGCAGCGAGAGCGAGCGCCGCGCCACGGCGACGGCCGAGAGCTTGCGCGCCTCGGCGACCAGGGACTGGTCGAGGGCCTCGACGACGTCGGCCTCGCAAAGGCCCGGACCGTCGTGGCGCCCGCGGATCGCGGCGGCTTTCTTGGCGTCCCGCCCGCGGCTGGCCAGCAGCGCGCCCGACACGACATCGCGCGCCCGAACGTCCTGCTTGGCGCCGTCGGGGAAGGTCACGCGTACGATCGCTCCCGCACCGCCCTGGGGCGCGT
>JAPUKG010000412.1 GCA_027295775.1 Pseudomonadota bacterium | reverse complement strand
AAGCCGTAGGCCGTGAGCAGCGAGTAGCCCGCGCGGTTGCGCGTTCCCACCGCCGCCGTCGCCAGCTCGATCCCGAGCTTCGCGCCCCCGGCCAGCGCCTCGCGGAGCAGCTCGCCGCCCAGCCCGCGGCCCCGCTCCTGGCGCCGCACGATCGGACACACGAGCCCAGCCCGGGTCCCGTCCGCCGCCCGCAGAAAGCCCACTAGTCCCGAGACGCCCTCCTCCTCGGCGTCGCTCACCCAGAGGTGGCTCTCCGGGTCGGTGCCGAATCGCTCGAACTCGGCGAACAGCTCGTCGGGCGTCTCCCACAGCGGATTCAGCACGAAGTCCGCCTCGCCGCGGGCGCACTGGGCCGCCAGCTGCCCCATTTCGGCCGCGTCGGCGGCCCGGAACGGACGGATCAGCATGGCCCCTCCTCGTCCGCATTATACGCGGCCGCGGCGCCGGGCTCCTTTGACACAGGAGTCAACGCTCCCTTACATTCGTCGGTCAGCGGCGCGTCACCCCCCACCCACCCCCGACGCGACGATCGAGAAGGAGAGTCCGATGGCCAAGCAGGGCAAGGCGGTGATCCACCGCGAGCTGAACAAGCCGGTCGTCGTCGAGGAGGTCACCTTCGAGTCCCCCCGGCGCGACGAGGTCATGTTGAAGATCGAGGCCTGCGGCGTCTGCCACAGCGACCTCTCGGTCACCAACGGAACCATCCCCATTCCACCGCCCCTGGTCCTGGGCCACGAGGCCTGCGGCGTGGTCGAAGAGGTGGGCGAGGGCGTGAGCGAGGTCTCGGTCGGCGACCGGGTGGTCGTCTCCTGGATCCCCATGTGCGGCAAGTGTCGCTACTGCGCCGGAGGCAAGCCGCAGCTCTGCGACATGGGCGCCCGCGCGGCCTTCACGCTCCAGGACGGCACCCGGCGGCTCACGGACGCGAGCGGCGCCGAGCTCAACCACTTCGCCGGCGTGGCCGTGATGGCGGAGTACGCCACCCTGCACAAAGACAACGTGATCCCCATCGACCCGTCCATCCCGGCGACCGGCGCCGCCCTCGTGGGCTGTGCCGTGATGACCGGTGTCGGCGCCGTCCTCAATACCGCGCACGTCGAGGCTGGCGCCGAGGTGGTGGTGATTGGCTCGGGCGGCATTGGTCTCAATGCCATCCAGGGAGCCGCCCTGGCCGGCGCCGAGAAGATCATCGCCATCGACCTGGAGGACAAGAAGCTCGAGTTCGCGCGCACCTTCGGCGCCACCCACACCGTGAACCCCAGCACCGACGGCGACGCCGTTGCCGCGGTCATGGGGCTCACGGGCGACGGCGCGGACTACGCCTTCGAGTGCATCGGTCTCGCCGCCACCATCACCCAGGCCTATAGCTGCATCCGCAAGGGTGGCACCGCAGTGGTCGTGGGCGTCTCCAAGCCCACTGAGACCATCACCCTTGGGACCTTCATGATGCCATTCCAGGAGAAGACGCTGATCGGCTCCATGTACGGCTCCGCCCGCCCGCGCGTCGACTTTCCGCGCCTGCTGAGCCTCTACCAGTGCGGCCGCCTCAAGCTCGACGAGCTGGTCACCGCCACCTACTCCATCGACGACGCCCCGCGCGCCTTCGAGGACCTGGAGAAGGGCGCGAATGCGCGGGGGGTGATCGTCTTCTAGCCCGCGCGCCTCTGCAGCTTCGCCGGCCGCGGCTGCCCCAGGTCGTCGTAGCTCTGTGCGGCCAGGTCGATGAGGTCGTTTTCGAGCTGGTGGCGGAAGCGGTTCAGACCGGCGCGCGTGTTGGCGTCGTCGGGGACGGTGTACGGGCCCCTCCACGAGTAGACGATCTCGTTCCACGGGAGGGGAACCGCAGTGCGGTCCCAGCTGCGCAGGCGGAGGCAGCGGCGGTACCAGGTGCGGAACAGCAAGATCGGCACACCGCAGTCGCGGGCGATGGTGATGCCGCCCTTCTTCATGCGGTAGGGGGGGCCCTTCGAGCCGTCGACGGTGAGGCCGTAGAGCACCTGGCTGCCGTCGCGCATATGGGCCTTCATCTCTTCGAGGACGCCCGCGCGCCGGCGCGAGCGGTGGCTGGTCGTGCCGCCGCGCACGACGTGGTAGCCGCAGCGCTCGAGGATTCGCGTGAGCACCTCGCCGGCGTCGCTCGGGCTCACCAGGGTGTGCGGTCGCACGCCGACGTACGGGTAGCCCCAGCCCACGGTCAGCACCTCTTCGTGCCAGAGGAGCGCCACGGCGCCGTCGTTCTCGGCGATGATCTTGCGAACCTGCTCGTAGCCGCCCTCGTCCACGCGGCTCGTGCTCCAGACGAGCCTCATGTAGAGCATGTAGAGAGGGGGAAGGACCAGCGCGGCGAGGCGCGCGAGCGGGTTGCCGAGCGCGGTGCGCAGCGTGTGCCGCACCTGCGCCGCCGGACTCCGGCGCCGGCCGCCGGCCCCCGTCGAGCTAGCCACCGGGCAGCACTGCAGCGCGCACGGCTTGGGCCTCCTCCAGGCGCACCGGGATCGGTCCAGTGCGCGCGGCGGGGTCGGGCCGGAAGAAGCGCGCGATCTCGGGGCGGATCGGGAACGACGCGTAGACCGTCTCCGCCACCCACACGCGCTTCGCGTCGCCGAGCCGGCGCGCGACGGCGGGGCCGAGTCGATCGGGTCCGCGCCACTGGAGCGCGCCCGAGAGGGGGGCGTCGCGGAAGCGGAAGTTCCGGTAGTACTCGTAGGCGGCCTGGTCGAAGCGGTGCTGGAATAGGACCAGGTCTCCCGGCTGGGCCCGGCCCGACAGGTCGCGGGCGAGTCCCCGGTAGTCCGGGTGAGAGCGGCGGCTGGCCGCCAGTGTCGGGAGCAGCGCGAGCACGAGCAGACCCGTGAGCGCCGCGCACAGAGCGCCCGCCGTCGCGGCTCCCCGTCTTCCCGCCAGCCGCTGACAGAGCCGCTCGATCCCCGCCGCCGCCATCAGCAGCAGCGGGGGAGCGAAGAAGAGCAGGTAGCGCGGCGCGATCCAGTGATCGCGCAGATACGCGGACGCGAACAGCAGTCCGAGCCCGCCCAGCAGCCACGCGGGGAGGACGGCCCGGCGAAGGATGTCGCCGGCCGCGCGGGCATGCGCCACGCCCCCGACGGCCGCCAGGACCCAGAGCGCGAGCCAGGTGGGGTTCGCGGGCGTGTAGTCGAACCCGGCGCCCGTGACGCCGAGTGCGAGCGGGAGCGTCTCGGTGAAGAACGGTCCCGGTCCCCAGGCGCTCTCGAGCACTCCGCTGCCGAGCAGTCGGGGCCAGAGCGGAATCGTGGTGAGCGCCGCGGCGAGGACCGCGGCCGCCAGCGCGAGGGAGCGCGAGCGCAGGCTCCGGTCCGCCGCCGCGACCAGGGCGCCGGTGCCCAGCGGCACCAGCGCGAGGCCGCTCTGGTACGACGTCCAGAGCGCCAGGGCGGCTGCGGCGAAGAGCGCCGCGAGCCACCCGCGCCGCCCCGTCTGCAGCCAGGCGAGCCCGGCGATGTAGCCGCCGGTCACGAGCGCCGCCGCTTGGGAATAGGTCAGGAGCTCGCACGAGAGCTTCGCGGCCAGGGGGGAGAAGGCGCACAGCAACGCGGACACGGGCGCGACGAACGGTCGGTCCGGAAACAGGGCGCCGGCCAGCAGGGCGATCCCCCACACGAGAGCCGCGCCGAAGACGAACGCCGGCAGGCGGA
Source organism: Pseudomonadota bacterium (assembly GCA_027295775.1). GTDB lineage: Bacteria > Myxococcota_A > UBA9160 > UBA9160 > UBA4427 > JAPUKG01. The sequence continues at coordinate 7,433 of JAPUKG010000412.1, read as the reverse complement.
GCCACGGGTCGTCGAGCGTCAGGCGCGCCAGGGGCCACACCTCGTAGAAGAAGAGCGGCGGCTTGTCCGCCGGCACTGCTCTCCACAGGTCGACCAGGCCGTGATCGAGGGCCCGCGTCACCGGCATGACCTCGTCCAGCCAGAGGCCTTCGCTGTCGAGTCCGGCGAGACGCACCAGCGCGCCGATGACGACGGCGGCGAGGACCCAGAGCCTGTACGCCCCGCCTTCGTTCGGCTCACCCGAGGCGAAGCCTCCGGCGGCCTCACTGCGCGGCGGCTTCGCCGCCTTGCTCATTCGACGTACCCCAGCTCGCGCAGGGCGTCGAGGTCCCGGTCGGACGGTCCGCTCTCGGGCGCCGATCCGTGCGCCGCAGCGCGGGCCATCCACGCGGTCAGGTGCGGCTTCAGGCGGATCGCCTCGGGATGGTCCGCTCGGTAGAGGTTCTCGGTTTCGTCCGGGTCGGAGGTCACGTCGTAGAGCTCCCAGGCGCGATCTTCGCTCGCGAAGGGCGTCCAGATCAACTTCCAGTCCCCGAGCACGACCGCGCGGAAGCGACCGTCGACATCGTTGCGCACGCGCCGGTCGATCTCCTCGAAGAAGTGGGACGCGCCGCTCTCGGCGAAGATCGGTGTGGGGGGCAGTGCCTCGCCGCGCATGCAGGCCGTGAGCGCTCGCCCCTCGAGCTGACCCGCCAGCGCCGGGGGTGGCTCGAAGCCGAGCAGCTCGAGCAGGGTCGGCACCACGTCCACCAGCGACACCCATCCCGGACACCGCCCGGCGCCGGAGTCGACGTGCGACTCGGGGAGCACGAAGGCCAGGGGAACGCGGGTGCCCGCGAGGTACGCGTAGTCGCCGTGGTCGTAGTAGAAGTCGTGCTCGCCCAGGCTCTCGCCGTGGTCCGCGGTGAACACGATCAGCAGCTCGGGGCCGGCGACGCGTCGGAACGCCCGAACCAGCCGCTCGATCTCGGTGTCCAGGCCGCGGATCTCGGCGGCGTAGAGCCGGCGGACGTGGTCGTTCACCTCGCCGGGCAGGGCGTTGCGGTGGACCGCTTCGACCTTGGGCAGGTCCACGGGATACGGGCGCAGCGCGCCGGGGCCCTCGCCGGGGCGCGGCTGCCAGCCGAACTGGAGCCGGTAGCGGCCGCTGTAGTCGGGATCGAACTCCCGGGCCAGGGCGGGCTCCGGGTGGTAGGGCGTGTGCGGATCGAAGTAGTGCACCCAGGCGAAGAAGGCGCGCCTCGACTCGAGCCCGGCGAGCGCGCTCAGCGCCGCGTCCGTCGTCGCGGGTCCCCGCCGCGCGGCGTGTCCCACCTCGTAGTGGTCGAAGCCCCGGGCGAGGCGCCGGTTGCGGCTCAGCACCTGGTTCGTCACCACCGCCAGCGTCTGGTAGCCGCGCTCGCCAAGCACCTCGGTCACGGTCACGACGTCGTCGGACAGCGCGTGGAAGAGGGTCCGGACTCCGGTGGCGTGGGGATAGGCGCCGGTCAGCAGCGAGGCAAGCGCGGGCGTCGTGCGCGCGATGGGGGAGATGGCGTCCTCGAAGTAGAAGCCGCCGGACAGGAGCGAGTCCAGGAACGGCGTCGTCTCCCGGTCGTAGCCGTTCAGGCTCAGGTAGTCGGGCCGCAGCGTGTCGACAGTAATCAGCAGGACGCTGATCGGCGGTGCCGGAGCGGTTCCCGCCCCCCCGCACGCGGTCGCGAGCAAAAGCAAGGCGGCGAGGCGACGCGTGGTCGGGACCCCCGCAAGATCAGGGGCGGATGTTGCCCAGCGTCTTCGACATCGTCACGTTCTCCTGATCGTCCCAGAAGCGGACCACCCGGGTCAGGTGGAAGACCAGACTGATGGCCTGCCAGGCGACGATCGCGAAGAAGGCGGGGACCGGCACGCCCAGCACGAGGGCGACCGTGAAGACGGGGAGGTTCACGTTGCGCCGCGAGATGATGGTTCGCATGCGCACGTCGACCTCGGTATAGCCGTGGATCGACTGGCTGGTGCAGGACTTGAAGAGCATCTCCATGACCCGGTCGAGGATGTAGAAGACCGACATCACAAGGGACGCGAGGAAGACCGGCGCGAACGGATCGCCTCCGGATAGACCCCAGCCCCAGGCCCAGTACCAGAAGGGCGGGTGGATGATGTCCAGACCGTGGTCCAGCACGTCGCCCTGGGGCGAGGACCGGAACGTGAGCCGCGCCAGCTTGCCGTCGACCGAGTCGAGGACGCTCATGACGTACGCGAGCAGGAGCCCGGGGACCCACAGGCCCGCGGCGCAGAACGGAACCGACGCGAAGCAGGCCACGATGCCGATGGCCGTGACCGAATTTGGATTGACCCGGCGTGCCGCTAGCGGCTTCACGATCCGCCAGACCAGGGGCGGGTAGACCCACTTGGTCATGAAGTCGGTGGAGCCCTTGTAGTTGGACTCGAACAGGAAGCGCTCCGCGCGGGCCGCGGCCGCGGAGTCGCGGATGCGGAAGAGGTAGGGTGACAGCAAGCGCCGGAGCTTCTTGATGTAACCGTCGAAGTCCTCCTCCTGGAGACGCTTGATCGCGCCGTTCTCGACGGCCGAACGCGCGATCTCGAGCACGTCCTCGCCCTGGACCCGCTCCGGCAGCGGGCTCTCGAGCCGGAGCGCCGCGCCCGGGTCGTCGTTGTCTCCGATGAAGACGGCTTCGCCGCCGGACCACCAGGCCAGGTGCTCCACCAGGCGCTGGTCGACGAGCGTATTGCCCTGGAAGGCCAGCACGGCCTCGCCGTCGGCGTCGATGAGTGCGCGCTGCAGCCGCTCGCGGCTGCTGCCCGGCTCGCGCATGAAACGGATGGGAAGCCGGCGCAGCAGCTTCTTCGGCAGCCACCGCTTCTCGGGTGCGTCCGGCGGCATCTCGATCCAGATCTCGCTGGGGCGGATCTTCGCCTCGGCCACCCGGCGCAGGTGTCGCTCCGCCTCCACCATCCCGCCCAGCTTGCTCTCCGCCGACTCGAGCCCCCGGAGCTGCTTCTCCGCGTCGGCCAGGCCGCGCAGCTGAACCTCGACCAGCGTCATGTTGAACAGGCGGAGCTTGCAGCTGTCGAGCTGCGTGGCATCGATCCAGATGCGCATCGTGGCCTCCGAGGAGGAGCGGAGCGAGCCCCCGGGGAAAGGCGAACGAGGAGGATACGCGATTGCCTTGGCGGCGCTACTCGAAGTCCTCGTCTTCGTCGTCCAGCGCGGCTTGCGATTCCGGAAGGCCGGGCTCGGTCTGGTCCTCTTTCTCGTCGCTGACCTCGATCAGCCCCTCGCGGACCATCCGGGCGTACCATTCCGGATTCCCGACGCCGCGGACGGCCTCGGCATCGGCGCACAGGACGTGCCGGATCCCGTGCGGCAGCTCCTTGGGGGCCAGACGCGGAACCAACAGCACCACGCGATTCGACAGCTCCGAGAGGATCCGATCCCGCACCAGCTCGCCCAGCTGATCCAGCGACTCCCAGTCCAGAACGAAGACGCGCTGGTCGGAGAGGAGCCCCGGCAGCAGGCGGAGCGCGTAGGACAGAGCCGGCGAGAGCGCCTCGTCGAGCCGCACGCTGAGCACGGTGTCGAGGCCACCGAGCTTCTCCCCGTACTCGTCCCCGACACCCATCCGCTTGAGCAGCTCGGCGATCCGGCTCTCCGGCTCGTCAGTGAATCCGCGGGGCAGGTGTTGGCGCAACGGGCGCTCGGGAAGCGCGCCGCCTCTGCGCAGGAAGAAGAGCTGCGACTCGAGGGCGGTGGCGCGTCGCGGGTCTTCGCCGGCCAGGACGGTACAGAGCTCGCCCAGCTTCCGGCTCTTGATCGTTCCGGGCAGGATGCAGAGCACGGGCTCGCCCGGCACGGCATCGATCCACGGCGCGGATCCGGGCAGAGACGGCTCGCTCACCGGGAAGCGCAGCGGGTCCGCCAGCTCGATCCGCTCGGTCTCGACGCCCAGGTCGGGGTTGTCGCGCATGAACGCCACGTAGCGCCGCACCTGGGGCAGGAAGCGGTTCGCGGTCGTGACGCACTTCGAGACGCGCCCCATGCTCCTGATTCCGTAGCCCAGGGTGATCAGGTAGGTGAGCAGCACCGCCCACGAGGTGCCCTGGGTTGCGATGATGGTTCCGAATGCCATCAGCACGATCAGCAGCGACACGCCCTGGAAGGCGTCGCCGAGGTAGTCCACACGCCGCTTCGCCAGCACGATACCTCGAAAAGCCTGCATGTTGAGGTCCATCCACGACTCGGCCGGGTACGACGACAGCCACGCGGGCCGCGCGTTCGCGCCGTAGCGGGTGCGGTCGAGGGTGCGCAGCATCTTCGAGACGTCGCGGCTGTGGATGCGCCGGGTGAACTCTCGGCGCTGGGAGTCGCGCATCACGCCGCGGTTGAGGATCCCCAACAGGTAGGTGTAGACAGCGATCACCGGGATCAGGATGGCGCTGAGGACCGGGTGGATGCTGATCAGGATTCCCGCCGCCGCCACCAGCGTGATGATCGGGACCAGGATGCTGAGGGTCTGGATCACCACCCGGGTCAGTCGGAAGGTGTCGCCCACCAGCATCTGCATGATCGGCCGGTCGCGCGACCCCTGCGGATCGGTCTCGAGCGGGGCCACCTCGCCGCCACCCGCCACGTGGCGCATGACCCGCGCCGTGGAGTCCTCCACGTAGCGCCGGGCGACCCGGAAGATCAGGACGTCGGCGCTATAGGAGGCCGCGATGGTCGCGACCGCGAACAGCAGGGCCACACCGCCCCAGAGGAGCAGCACCGCGGGGGTGGTGTCGGAGGGCAGAGCGAAGCCGAGCAGAGTGACGGTCTCGCCGGCGTTCTGGGCGTGTACGTAGAGCAGGAGCGAGCCGATGGTGGCGGCGCGGGCGCCCACGCCGAGCACGCTCAGGAGCACCACGCCGAGCGTCTTCAGCCGGGCGTGCCGGTAGACGTCGGGGACCAGCCAGGTGACGAGGCTCAGGTAGTCGCGCCAGTCCTCCCAGGTGGGCATCTCCTCACTGGGAGAGAACGACTCCTCTTCCAGCTCGGAGGTGAGCAGTCGGGCGCGCACCCGCTGCACCCACGAGCGCCGCTCCGTGTCTGCGGCGCCGCTGGGGTCGGCAGCGATCGGCTGATCCGCTCCCTGCGGTTTTTCGAGGGTCGACAACGGCTCCGAATCCATCTGTAATGAAATCCCTGGGGGCTGGAGCCGAGGAGTCTAGGTCAGGGGTTCGGGGCGGCCAAACCATCATGCCCGGGGGTGAGAGGATGCCGGTGAGCACCAGCAGACGGCTGCGCTCCATGTCCATGCGCATCAGGCTGGACGTGTTCGCCCCGCTCTGGGTGGCGTACGCGCTGCTCGTGGCTCGCTTCGCGTTCGTCACCGACGACGCCTTCATCACCTTCCGCTACGCGCGCAACCTGATCGACGGTCACGGGCTGCGCTTCAACCCGGGCGACCCGGTTCCTGTAGAGGGCTACAGCAACTTTCTCTGGGTGCTGCTGTCCGCAGTGGTCGAGGCCCTGGGGCTCGCTCCCAGTTTCTGGATCCCGCTGGTGTCCTTCCTGTGTGGGAGCGTCCTGCTGTTCCTGGTCTTCGACGAGCTGCAGCGGCGCCGGGGCGTCCCCGCGCCGCTGGCCGGACTCGCATCCGCGACCCTGGCGCTGTCGCCCGCCTTCGCGCTCTGGTCGACGAGCGGTCTCGAGACCGTCCCCTTCGCGCTGCTCCTCTACCTCACCGCCGACCGCCTGATCTTCCGGTCCTCCCGGCCGGACGGCGAGGGCATCGACGTGAGGACCACCGCGGTCCTTGCGCTCGCGGTCTCGCTGATCCGCGTCGAGGGGATCCTGTGGGTCGGCGTCCTGATCGGGGTGGCCGCTCTGTCGGCCCGGGTCTCCGGTCGAAACCGGGATCGCGCGCCGCTCGTCCGCATCGCCGCGATCGTCGCGGCCGGCTACGCCGTCTACTTCGCCTTCCGGACCGTTTACTTCCAGGACTGGTTGCCCAACACCGTGCACGCGAAGTCGGGTCTGTCGGTGGCCCTGCTCCTGCGCGGCTTCGACTACGTCGCCGTCCACTTCTTGACCGCGGTGACGCCCTTCCTGCTCTTCGTGGCGACACCCTTCGCCCTGGCGCGCGAGCGTCGCTCGCTGGGCCTGCCCGTGGCGCTGCTGGCCTGGGCCTTTCCGGTCTACGCCGTGGCCAGCACGGGCGACTTCATGGCGATGGGTCGCTTCCTGGTCCCCGGCCTTCCCTACGCCGCCATTCTCGTCGGGCTCTGGCTCCAGGCGACTCCCCGCCGCGGCTCCCGCTCGCTCGCACCCGCGGCAGCGGTCGTCGCCGTCGCTGTGGGCGCGGGCCTGCTCCCCTCCGTCGGCGTCTACGCGGTCCCGGAGTCGGTCCGGGCTCGCTTCCACTTTCGGCTGAGCGCCGACCGGTTCCGGGGCGAGTTCGCCCAGTGGCAGTATCAGCGCGACAACGCGGCGGCGTGGGCGTGCAAGGGACGTGCGCTCCGGCGTTACGCCGCCGCCCGTCTCGGTCCCGGTACCGACCCCAGCGTGGTGCAGGTGGCGGTGGGCGCCGTCGGCTACTACTCGGACCTGTTCGTCTACGACGGCGCCGGCCTGGTGTCGCCCGCCGTCGCGCGTCGGGCCCTACCGCCCCCGTCCCAGCAGCCGCCCCGGTCCCCGGGGCACGACCGCGTGGTCGGTCCGCGCTTCTTCCTGCCGGCCGAGCCGACCCTCTTGCGCGCCGACGTTCTCGAGGACGGTGCGCCCGGCACCTGGGTCGCAGCCGTCGAGGAGTCGGCGAAGACGCTGCGCGGGGCCTGGCCCGAGCTCGAGCCCGCGCAGCGCTACGTCCCGGACTTCGCCCGGATCGCGTCACCGGGGGGCGACTGCGGGCCGGTCACGCTTGCGACCTGGCGGCGGATCGCGCCCGGCGAGGACTGGAGGCGCGAGTGGGCGGACTTCGATGCGCGCCTGCGCCGCTTCCGCGAGTCGGGCGAGATCGTCACGATCTCCGCGGAAGCGGGCGCCTCGCTTCCGGCCAGCGAAGGCGGACGCCCCGACGTGCTTCTCGTGCTGGTCGACACCCTTCGATTCGACCGGGTCGGCGCCTACGGCGCGGATCGACCGACCACGCCCAACTTGGACGCGCTGGCCAAGAGCGGTGTTCGCTTCGAGCGGGCCTACTCGCCGGCGCCGTGGACCAAGCCGGCGGCCGCGTCGATCCTGACCGGCCTCTACCCCAGCAGCCACGGCGCCACGGCCGTTGCCTCTCGTCTCTCCGAGGAGGTGACGACCCTGGCCGAGATCCTGGAGGCGGAGGGCTATGCCACCTACGGCGTGGTGAGCGGGAGCTTCCTCGGCTCGCACCACGGCTTCGGCCAGGGCTTCGATCACTACGACGAGAGCCAGATCCGAGGGAGCACGGCCAGCACCACCC
>JAPUKG010000411.1 GCA_027295775.1 Pseudomonadota bacterium | reverse complement strand
CGAGCGTGAAGTCTCCCACCCATGCATAGAAGAGGACGGTGGCGAGCAGCCAGGCGCCGGCGAGGAGCCAGCCGGGAACGGAGACACGGCGCTGTGACATGGTCATCCCTCCTGGGACAGAGTCTAGCGCCCGGGACGGCTCCTTCCGCCCTGACTGCCGGTCGCCTGCGCCCTCGTTGCACATCGCACTTTAGAGAGCATGACACGCCCCCGTGCCGATAGACTGGTCCGACCATGGCGCCCTCCCTCGACCGACGCGCGGCCGCTACCGCCATCCTCTCGCTCGGCAGGCGCCTCCACGCTCGCGGCTGGTGCGAGGCGACGAGCGGGAACTTCTCGCAGCGGCTCGACGCGGGCCGGATCGCCATCACCGTGTCCGGACGCGACAAGGCCGCGCTCCAGGAAGCGGACGTCATGGTGGTCGATGCTGCCGGGCGCCCCGTCGACCCGCCGGACGCGCGCCCGTCCGCGGAGGCGCCGCTTCACTGCCAGCTGTATCGAATCCGCCCGGACGTGGGAACCGTGGTGCACGTGCACAGCCCGTCGGCGACCATGATGTCGAGGCGATTCGAGTCCAAGGGCGAGGTGCTCCTCGAGGGCTACGAGATGCTGAAGGCGCTGTCCGGGGTCGAGACCCACCTGCACGGCGAGGTGCTGCCCGTGTTCGCGAACGACCAGGACGCCGAGGCACTTGCTCACCGCGTGGAGACGCGCCTGCGCGACGAATCGCTCCATGGGTACCTGCTGGCCGGCCACGGTCTCTACACCTGGGGCCGCAATGCCGCAGAGGCGCTGCGTCACGTGGAGGCCCTCGAGTTCCTGCTGGGCTGCGAGTGGCGTGCAGGCGCGCGGTGAGCCGACGGCGTAGCTACCCCGACGACGATCCCACCACCTTCGAGGAGCACCTCACCGGCGATGCCATCGCAAGTGCTGTGGCTGCAGCCGGCGTCCACTTCGAGCGCTGGAGCGCGGAGGAGTCCCTGCCGGATGGAGCAGGTCCCGAGGAAATCCTGGCCGCCTACCGCAAGCAGGTCGACGAGCTCATGGCGAAGCACGGGTTCGTGACCGCCGACGTCGTCGCCATGGACGCGAGCACGCCCGATCCCGAAGGAGCGCGCCGGAAGTTCCTGAGCGAGCACACCCACAGCGAGGACGAGGCGCGCTTCTTCATCGGAGGCGCGGGTCTCTTCTGCATCCACCACCGCGAGCGGGTCTTCGCGCTCCTGTGCGAGAAGGACGACCTGATCAACGTCCCGGCAGGGACGAAGCACTGGTTCGACATGGGACCAGAGCCCGACTTCAGATGCATCCGGGTCTTCACGGACCCGTCCGGCTGGGTCGCGAACTTCACCGGATCCGACATGGCAGACCGGTTTCCAAAGATGGGCGAGTCTTGATCGAACACCTGCTGCTCGACATCGAGGGCGCGACGACGCCGATCGCCTTCGTCCACGAAGTGCTGTTTCCCAACGCGAGGCGGCTGATGCCGGAGTTCGTCGAGGGGCACTTCGACGACCCGTCCTGCGCCGAGGAGCTCGGCGAGGTGCGCCGGTCCGTGGCCGAGGCGCTGGGTAGTGCCCCCGAGGACGTGACGCCGGAGCAGGTGGCCGCCCAGCTGGTGGCCTGGATCGACTCGGACCACAAGGGGTCCCCGCTGAAGTCCCTCCAGGGCAGGGTCTGGCGGGCTGGCTACGAGGCCGGCGAGTTCCGCGGCGACTTGTTCGACGACGTGGCGCCGGCCTTCCACCGCTGGCGGGCCGCCAGTCTGGGAGTCTGGATCTTCAGCTCGGGCTCGGTGGAGGCGCAGGAGCTGCTCTTCCGGCACTCCACGGCGGGGGACCTGACGCCGCTGATCGACGGCTACTTCGACACCACCACGGGCGCCAAGCGAGACGCAGACGCCTACCGCAGGATCGCCGCGGCCATCGGCGCGGAGCCGGCCCGCGTGCTCTTCCTCTCCGACATGCCCGCCGAGCTGGATGCCGCTAGCGAAGCCGGTATGTCGACGGCGCTCACCCTCCGGCCCGGGAACGCGCCGGTGGCAGAGCCCGCGCATCCAACTGCCGTCAACTTCGACGAGCTTCCCTGAGTAGAAAGCCGATCCAAGATCTTCATCGGCTGGCAGGACGAGTGCCACGATCAGGAACAGGGCATTCGCACCGGCGAGCTGATCGGCTGGCGGGCCCGGTTCGACCGCTTCAACGCCAGCTCGGACGTCGACGCGCTCCGTACCTGACCGCTCGCCCCGCGCCTTGCCGCGTCGGCCCAGCTAACGCCGATACAGCTTGGGCCGATCCCGCACCGGGTCCAGCAGCGAGAGATCGCCGGTCTCGAGCTCGTAGCCCAGCGGATGCGGTGGACGCGGCTCCAGACCGAGGGCCTCGAGCACCCGGCCGTCCTGGTAGTAGTGGGCGTAGACGTGGAAGATCAACCCGGGAAGGAAGGCGGGCTGGAGGGTCGCGAGCTCGTTCAGCACCCCCCGCCGCTCCTCGCGAGACAGCGAAGCGAAGTCTCCCGGGCCGCGGCTCTCGACGAGCTCGTGGAGCGCCGCGAGACCCTGCGCGACCGCGGGCCGAAGGTCGGGGGTGTCGTTCATGGCCCGCTCGATGGCGGCGGTGAGACCGAGCTCGCCCGCGCCGGGCAGCCGGCCGTCCTCGCTGGGCGGGATGATCTCGTCCAGGACGCCCGCGAGGTCGCGTTCTTCGTCGCTGGAGAGGAGTGCATCGTCGCTCATGGTCCTCGGCTCACTCGAACAGGTTCGCCAGGTTCTTCACGATCTGGTCCGCGATGTAGAGGGCCAGGGCCTGGATCGTGTTGGTGGGGTTCACGGCGGCCGCTGTGACGAAGATGCTGCCGTCGATGATGAAGAGGTTGCGCACGTCGTGGCAGCGACCCCACTCGTTGACCACCGAAGCGTCGGGGTCCGTGCCCATGCGCGCGGTCCCCATCAGGTGCCAGCCGGCGGGGGGCAGGGGCGCATCCGCGAAGGTCTCCACGGCACCGGCCGCCTCGAGCACCTCCGACCCGCGGGCGACGCAGTGTTCGAGCATCCGGTGGCTGTTCTCACTCAGGCGGTAGTGGATCTTCGGCGCCGGGATGCCGTTCGAGTCCACCAGGTCCGGGTCGAGGGTCACTCGGTTGTGCGGCTCGGGAAGGTCCTCGCAGATCACCACCATGCCCGCGGTGCGATCGAAGAGCGCCTCGTAGGCCTCGTGGTGCCCCGCGCCCCAGGGCACCCGCCCCGACGACATTCCGAGCAGGGCGGTGGAGACGGGGCCCAACCCGCGGAGCGTCTCGAAGGTGTAGCCGCGCACGAAGCCGCGAGAGAGGTCGGTCTCGTAGAACTCCTGGCTCATGATGCAGCAGCCCGTGGGTCCCTTGTAGCCCTCGAGCCGACCGTCGAAGATGCCGGTCACCATGGCATAGGGGTGGAACATCAGGTTCCGGCCCACCAGGCCGCTGCGGTTGGCCAGGCCTTCGGGGAAGAGCTGGGAGCGCGAGTTCAGCAGCAGACGCGGCGTGCCCACGCCGTTGCAGGCCACGACTACCATCTCGGCTCGCTGGCGCTGCTCGGCGCCGTGCTCGTCGTAGTAGAGGACACCGTCCGCCAGGCCGTCGGCGCCGACCGTGATCTCGCGCACCCGACAGCGGGTCCGCAGCGTTACGCCCCGCCGGATCGCGGAGGGCCAGTAGGTGACGTCGGTGCTGGCCTTGGCGCCCTGGGCGCAGCCCGTGATGCACGGGCCCAGGTTGATGCACGGAGCCCGGCCCTCGTAGGCCTCGGTGGCGATGGCGCTGTCCGACGGCCACCAGTGCCAGCCCAGCTTGTTGAAGCCGCGGCCGAGCGTCTCGCCCAGCACGCCCAGCGGCACCGGTGGGAGCGGCACCTCCTTGTCGGGGTAGGCGGGGTCGCCGGCCAGACCCGCCACGCCCATCATGCGGGCGTTCAGGTCGTAGTAGGGCTCGAGAAGCGCGTAGTCGATGGGCCAGTCGTCCGCGACGCCGTCCAGGGTCTTCACCTGGAAGTCGCCGGGGTGGAAGCGCGGGAAGTGGGCGGCGTACAGGATGGTGCTCCCCCCCACCGCGTTGAAGTTCGAGACGGCGATCGGCGACTCGGAGTCGTTGATCGGGTAGTCCTCGGGGCGTCCGCGGGAGTTCGGGCTCAGGCCGAAGTCGCCGAACTGGCGCATCTCCCAGTCCATCCCGGTGCTCGGGTACTGCGCGGGGTCCATCCAGTCGCCCTGCTCGAGGCAGAGGACGTTCATGCGGGTCTCGGCGAGGCTCCAGGCCAGTGCGGCGCCGGCCGCCCCGGCGCCGATGATCAGGACGTCGACGGTCTCGTCCGACATTCCGGACTCACTCCCAGCGATCCGCGGAGCAGCGACGATAACACGCGTGGTAAGATCGGACCCCATGGACCTGAGCTACGGCAGCGAATACGAATCCTTCCGCGAGGGGGTGCGGCGCTTCATCGCGGAGAACAAGGCGAGTGCGCCCCGGGCGGGCATCGGGGTCGCCTCGGGCCGGGCGGGCGGCGATTTGATCGGCTGGCAGGCGAAGCTGATCGAGCACGGGTACGCGGCTCGCAACATCCCGCGCGAATACGGCGGCTACGGGGCCGAGCCCGACATCCTGAAGCGCGTGATCCTCGACGAGGAGCTGAACGCGGCGGGTGTCTCGCGCGGGATCGGCGGCCAGGGCCCGGAGATGCTGGTGCCGACCCTGCTCGAGCACGGCAGCGAGTCGCAGAAGCGCGACTGGATCGGGCCCACCATCCGGGGAGAGGTGGTCTGGTGCCAGGGCTACTCGGAGCCGGGTGCGGGGAGCGACCTGGCCAACGTGCAGACCCGGGCCGTCGAGGACGGCGACGACTTCCTGATCACCGGACAGAAGATCTGGACCACCACCGCCCATCTGGCCCAGATGATGTTCGGCTTGTTCCGGACCGAGCCCGGGGCCTCCAAGCACGGAGGGCTCAGCTACATGCTCGTCCCCATGGACACGCCCGGGATCGAGGTGCGGCCCCTGGCGACCATGACCGGTGAGTCCGAGTTCAACGAGGTCTTCTTCAACGAGGCCCGCGTGCCCCAGAGCAATGTGGTGGGCGAGCGCGGTGAGGGCTGGAAGATCGCCAACACCACTCTTCGCCACGAGCGCACCATGCTGGCGGCGAGCGCTCAGCTCGAGAGCGCGCTGCTCGCGCTACTCGCGCTCATGAAGGAGGAGCAGTCGAACGGCGTCCGGGCCATCGACTCGCCCCTGCTGCGGGACCGGCTCCTCCGCCTCCAGTCCCGCGTGCTGGCGCTCAAATACCACGACCTGCGCATGCTGACGGCGCGGATCCGGGGCGAGTCGCCGGGCACCGCCGCTCTGGTCACGAAGCTGGCGGGCTGCGAGGTGAGCCACCAGATCGCGGCCCTGGGCATCGACGTGATGGGCGAGCTCGGCGTTCTCTACGAGGGCTCTCCGCGCGAGCGCAACGGCGGGCGCTGGCAGGCCCTGCACATGTTCTCGCTCGGTCTCATCATCGGCGGTGGGACCGCCCAGATCCAGAAGAACATCATCAGCGAGCGCGGCCTCGGCATGCCGCGCGAGCCCGTGGCGCAGTTCCAGCTCCAGGAGCAGAGGTAGGGCCGGCGTGGATTTCGCCCTCTCGGAAGAGCAGATGCTGCTGGCGAAGACGCTCGAGCGCTATCTCGAAGAGGAGTGTCCGATCACTCGCGTGCGCGAGCTGGTCGCCGAGCGAGCCGGCCACGACGGAGGAACCTGGAAGGACCTGTCCGAGCTCGGCGTGGCCGGCATCCTGGTTCCGGAGGAGCACGGTGGGAGCGGGCTCACCCTGCTCGACTCGGCGGCCACCGCCGAGTCGCTGGCCAGGGGCGTGGCGCCGGTGCCCTTCCTGGGCAGCGCGGTGATGGCGCCCATCGCTCTGGCCGCCGCGGGCTCCCGCGAGCAGCAGGCGCGCTGGCTTCCGCTCCTCGCGACCGGGGACTGTCGGGTGGGGGTCGCCGCCACCGAGCTGGTGTCGACCCGGGACGGCGCCGGAGTCGAGGAGCGGAGCGGATGTCTGCACGGAACCGCCCTGATGGTGATCGACGGTCCCGGCGCGGATCACTTCCTGGTTCCCCTTGCCGGCGGGGAGCGCCTGGCCTGGGTCGATGCCCAGGCCCCGGGGCTCTCGACGACGCGGCTCAAGACCATCGATCGCACCCGCGGCTTCGCGGAGCTCGAACTCGACGGTGTGAAGGTCGAGGAGTGGCTCGGCGAGGGCGGGGCGGCCCGGGACGCGACCCGGCGCATGCTGACGGCGGGCCGGGCGGTGCTGGCGGCCGACCTGCTCGGCGCCTGCGCGCGCGCCATCGAGCTGGCCGTGGCCTACGCCGGCCAGCGCGAGCAGTTCGGCCGCGTGATCGCGTCCTTCCAGGCGGTCAAGCACCTGTGCGCGGAAATGGTTGCCGAGCTCGAGCCGGCCCGCTCCCTCGTCTGGTACGCGGCCTACGCGTTCGACGCAGTGCCCGCGGATGCGGAGAAGATGGCCTGTCACGCCAAGGCGCACCTATCCGAGATCGGGCCCTTCATCGTGCGAACGGCCATCGAGGTCCACGGCGGTGTCGGCTTTACCGACGAGCAGAACCTGCACTACTGGTTCAAGCGGGTGGGCGTCGACCGACAGCTCCTCGGCCATCCCGATTCGCTGCGCGAAGAGGCGGCTCGGCTCCAGGGCTGGGTGGACTGAGAGCCCTCACCTACACCACACCGTTGCCGTAGCGCAGGTGCAGGATCCACTCACCGGTCAGATATCGCAGGGTCGCGTTCCGGACCGCGGGGTCGAGCAGGCGCACGCCGCCGATGCTCCCGGTCTTGACGTCCCAACGCCAGAACCGGTACCAGCACTCGCCGACGGCGCGGCTGAAGTAGGGCTCGGGATAGAGCTGGACCCGCTGATTGGCGTCGAGCAGCCGGGGCAGCCAGTCCCGCACCCAGGCCAGCAGGTCGCAGCTCGTGTAGCCCTGCCTCGTCCTGGGCCTGCGCAGCTGGAG
>JAPUKG010000410.1 GCA_027295775.1 Pseudomonadota bacterium | reverse complement strand
GAGCCGCCGCACCACGTCGGCCATCAGCCGCCCCTCGATCAGTCTGTCCAGGACGTCCGCTCGCATGCGCGCGACCTCCCCGGCCGGCGCGCCAGCGTTGCGCATGCGCTCCTCCACCGGCGCCGCCATCTGGTTCACCTCCGAGATCAGCACGATGTCGTTCCCCACCTGGGCGGCGATGCCGTCGATCACCTCCTCGGCCGCGCCGGCCGCCGCCGTCGCGCAGGAGGCGAGCACGACGAGCAGGAGGCGAGATCGGGAAGGGGTGCGCATGCGGGCGGCCAGTCTAGCGAGGGCCCCCGGGAGCCGCCGAGGGCCGGGTCCCGATTCGAAACGATGGACTCGATGAAACCGATTTGAAATCAATCGGTTAGCCTGTCGATCGGGGTCGGAGGAGGAACCGATGAAGGGCTGGACTGTGGTCATTGTGGTGATTGGCGTGGCTGGTCTCGTGAACGGGATCTGGATGCTGGTGGATCCGTCCCGCTGGTACACGGATCTCCCGGCCGGCGTTCCCGACTACGGGCCGCTCAACATCCACTTCGTGCGCGACATCGGCTGCGCCTTCGTCACCGTCGGTGTGGCGCTCCTCTGGGCGTGGCGCCGGCCGGCGTTCCGTCTGCCCCTCGTCGCCACGGCCACGATCTTCTACGTGGCCCACGCCATTCTCCACCTGCACGACTCGGCGCGCGGAATCGTGGACTCGGATCACTGGTGGCTCGACGCGCCCGGCGTCTACCTGCCGGCTCTGCTGCTCGTCGCCGCCAGTGTCGCACTCGCGCGCCAGGAAGAGGGATCATGAAGCCCGACGACGCCTTCGCCCACGACTTCGTGGAGGCGAACGGCCTGCGCTTCCACGTGGCGAGCTGCGGCCCGGGCGACGGAGATCGGTTGGCGCTGTGCCTGCACGGCTTCCCCGAGTGCTGGTACTCGTGGCGGCACCAGATGCCGCTCCTCGCCGAGCTGGGCTACCGCGTCTGGGCGCCCGACCTGCGCGGTTACGGCGAGAGCAGCCGGCCCGAGGGCGTCCGGCACTACGCCGTCGAGGCGCTGATGGAGGATGTGGCGGGCCTGATCGACGCGTCCGGGGCGAAGCGCACGCTGCTGCTGGGCCACGACTGGGGCGCGATCATCGCCTGGCTCTTCGCCATCCGAAAGCTGCGCGCCCTCGACGGGCTCGTGATCATGAACGTGCCCCACCCCGCCTGCTACCTGCGCGAATGGAAGCGGCCGGACCAGTTCCTGCGCTCCTGGTACGCCTACCTGTTTCAGCTCCCGCGTCTTCCCGAGGCGCTCCTGGCCGGGGGCGTGAAGCCGGGCGAGCGGATCGGCCGCATGCTCCAGCAGAGCGCCGTTCACAAGGAGCGCTTCGGGCCGGAGGTGCAGCGCATCTACGTGGAGAACGCGGCCCGCCCCGGCGCCATGACCGCGATGCTCCACTACTACCGGGCCTTCGCGTGGGGCGGAGGCCTCGCCCGCCAGCGCGATCTCGGCTTCCCGGTGATCGAGACCCCCACCCTTATGATCTGGGGCGAGCGGGACCAGGCCCTATCGATCAAGACGACCAGGGGCACCGAGGCCTACGTGCGCGACTTCACTCTGCGCACGGTGCCAACCGCCTCCCACTGGGTCCAGCAGGACGAGCCGGAGGTGGTGAACGACATGTTGCGAGCTTGGCTGGCGGTCCCTGATTTATAGATCTAAGTGCTCTGATCTATCGGATTTATTGCTCTGTTGTTGATTTAGATATCTAGATCAGATATATCAATCGATCGTGTCGACGGAATCCGCTGAGAAGTTGCTGGACGCCGCCACCCGGCTGTTCGTCGCCCACGGCATCGAGCGCGTGAACAGCAACCAGATCGCCCGGGAGGCGGGGGTCGGGGTCGGCACCTTCTACGCGCACTTCAAGGACAAGCACGAGCTGCACCAGAGCCTGGTGTTGAGCGCCCTCGACGCCCTTCGCGTCCGGGTGGAGAAGGCGGTGGCCGCGGGCCCGGCCGACCCGGAGCAGCAAGTGCGCCGCACGGTCGAGGCGGTGATCGCTTTCGCTGAGGAGCAGCCCGATCGCTTCCGAATCGCGTTCTTGGGCGGCGGGCGCTTCGGCTACTCGACCCGCGGTGTCGAGCGGCGCCTGCGTGAACTCCAGGAAGAGGGCGCCGTAGATCGCGCGCTCCACCCAGGCACCGCAGCCCGCGCCTTCGCCTCCATGCAGTCGGGTGTCCTGCTCTGGTGGCTCGAAGATCCGTCCCGGGGGAGCCGCGCGGAAGTCTTCGAGACCCTCGTTCGTCTGCACCCCGCGCTCCGTCGCCCCTAGAGCTCCCAGGCCCCCAGCCGGCCGAACAGCGCGCGGGTCGCCTCGAAGAGCGCTTCGCCACCCTCGGGCGGGGCGGGCGCGTAGATCTTGCGGTCCGGCGTGACGCGCACGCCGGTCTCGTCGGTCACCAGGGTCACGAGCCGCTTCGCATCGAGCTTCGAGCGCTCGGCCACGGTGAGGACGATCTCCCCCTTGGCCACGTCCACCGCGGAGATGCCGAGCCGGCGCGCCACGATCTTGACGCGGATTACCTCGAGCAGGTTCCGTGCGTCAAGGGGGAGCGGGCCGTAGCGGTCGAGCAGCTCGTCGCGGATGCGGTCCACCTCGGCGTCTTCGCGCGCGCCGGCCAGGCGCTTGTAGAGAACGAGCCGCTGGCTCACCTCTGGCACGTAGGCTTCGGGAAGTCGGCCGGTGATCGGGAGCCGGACTTCGGGATCGATCTCCACCGCGGGCTCGTGCCCACGCAGCTCCTCGATGGTCTCCTTCAGCATCTCCATGTAGGCCTCGTAGCCGACGGCCATCAGGTTGCCGGACTGCTCCTGGCCCAGGAGGTTGCCCGCGCCGCGGATCTCGAGGTCCATGTTGGCCAGCCGGAAGCCGCTGCCCAGCTCGGAGAGGTCCTGGATCGCCTCGAGCCGGCGCGCCGCGTCGCGGGTGAGGCCGCGGGGCTCGGGAATCAGCAGGTAGGCGTAGGCTCGGTGGTGGCTGCGGCCCACCCGGCCGCGCAGCTGGTAGAGCTGGGCCAGGCCAAGCGTGTGGGCGCGGTTGATGATGATGGTGTTGGCGCGCGGGATGTCGAGGCCACTCTCGATGATCGTGGTGCACAGCAGCACGTCCGCGTCGCCGCGCATGAAGGCCAGCATGCGGCCCTCGAGCTCGCGCTCCTTCATCTGGCCGTGGGCCACGAGCACGCAAACCTCTGGCACCACGCGCTCCAGCATCTCCAGGATGCCGCCGATGCTGCGCACCCGGTTGTGCACGAAGAAGACCTGCCCGCCGCGCCGCACCTCGCGCAGGATCGCCTCGCGGATCAGGGACTCGCTGAAGCGGCCCGCCTGGGTGCGCACCGCCAGCCGGTCCGCGGGCGGGGTATCGATCACCGAGAGGTCGCGGATGCCGGTGAAGGCCATCTGGAGCGTGCGCGGGATCGGCGTGGCCGTGAGCGTCACCACGTCGACGGTCTGCCGGAGCTTCTTGATGCGCTCCTTGTGGGTGACGCCGAAGCGGTGCTCCTCGTCGACGACCAGGAGGCCCAGATCCTTGAACTCCACCTTCCGCTGTAGGAGCCGGTGCGTTCCGATGACCACATCGATCTGGCCCGAGGCCATTCCCTCCAGCGCCTTGCGCGCCTGCCCCGGTGAGCAGAAGCGCGACAGCGACTCGACGCGAATCGGGTAGCCCTTGAAGCGCTCTCGGAAGGTCTCGAGGTGTTGCTGGCAGAGCACCGTCGTCGGGACCAGCATCGCCACCTGCTTGCCGTCCATGACGGCGCGGAAGGCGGCGCGGATGGCGACCTCGGTCTTGCCGTAGCCGACGTCCCCGCACACCAGCCGGTCCATGGGCTTGGCCCGCTGCATGTCGGCCAGGATGTCCTCGATGGCGTCGAGCTGGTCGGGCGTCTCCTCGAACGGGAAAGCGGCCTCGAACTCCTCGAAGTAGGTGTCGCGCGGCGAGAACGAGAAGCCCGGCGCGAGCTCCCGGGCCGCATGCACCTGGAGCAGCTCCGCTGCCATGTTGCGGAGCGACTTCTTGACCTTGCGGACGACGCGCTCCCAGGTCGAGCCCCCCAGGCGGTCGATCCGCGGCACCATGCCGTCGGCGCCGGCGTAGCGCTGCACGTGGTTCAGGCGGTGGACGGGGAGGAACAGGCGGTCGCCGCCGGCGTACTCGAGGCACAGGAGCTCGTCGCGGACGCGTCCGAAGGGTCCGACGCCCAGCTCGACGAGGCCGCGGTAGATCCCGATCCCGTGCTCGTCATGCACCACGTAATCGCCAGAGGCGAGCTGGGCGATGCCCTGCACCGCGGTGCCGTCCCGCCAGCTCGTCGCTCGGCGCCCGTGTAGCCGCCGCTCGCGCGGACCGAAGATCTCCTCCTCGGTGACCAGCGCGAGCTGCTCGAGCGGAAGCGCGAAGCCCTCGGAGAGCGGCGCCACCCGCACCTCGATGTGCCCCGGCGCCGACCAGGTCCAGACGGGCCGGGCGTCGCTGGCAATGCCGGTCTCGACGCCGTAGTCGTCGAGGAGGGTGCGCAGCCGCTCCGCCCCCGAGAGCGCCGAGCATGCCAGAACGATGCGCCAGCCGTCGCCCATCCAGGTGGCGAGCTGGTCGACGAGTGGCTCGAGGGCGCGATCGGAGGTGCGCGCATTCACGAGCTTGCCGCGCAGCTCGTCGTGGCCCCTGGTGCGGAGCGCGAAGTGCTCGCCGGGTGCCTCGGCGTCGGCCAGTTCGAGGCGCTCCAGCGAAACCGGCCGACGCGCTTCGACCGCTTCCGCGAGTGCCTCGGCGCCGAGCAGCAGGCCCTCCGGCTGGCAGGCCAGGCGCTCGGACTCCAGGGCGGCATCGAAGCTCTCCTGCGCCTCCTCGCCGTGCCGCGCGAGTCGCTGGCGCCCGGCGTCCGGCTCGTCCAGCACGATCAGCGTATTCTCCGGCAGGTAGTCGAAGACCGTCTCCTGCTCGCCGCCGATCAGCGGGGCGATCGACTCCGCACCCGGCGGCACATGGCCGCGCAGCAGCCCGTCGATCAGCTCCTCGACCGAGCGCTCCGGGACCTCCTGCTCCAGGGCCAGCAGGCGAATCGCGTCGGCGCGCTCGACGATCTCGTCGCGGTCGAAGAGGAGCTCCCGGGGCGGCGGCACCCAGACCGCGTCGAGCTTCGCCTGGGAGCGCTGGCTCGCCGCGTCGAACTCGCGCAGCGACTCGATCTCGTCGCCCAGGAGCTCGAGTCGCACTGGATTCGCGAAGTGGGGCGGGAAGATGTCCACGATGCCGCCACGCACGGCCAGCTCGCCTCGCTCCTCGACCAGGGGCATGTGCGCGTAGCCAGCGGTGACGAGCCGGGCCACCAGCTCGTCGCGGTCGATGCTGCCGCCGGCCTCGAGCCGCACCGAGCGGGCCCGGAACGCGGCGCGCGCGGGAACGCGAAGAGCCAGCGCCGTCCAGGGCGCCACCACCACCGGCGCCTGCGCGCTGCTCGTGCACTCGAGCCAGAGGTGGAGACACGCCGTCCGCTGCGTCACGATGAAGGGCTGCGGCGAGAAGCGGTCGTAGGGCAGGGTGTCGTGTCGGGGGAAGGTTCGCGTGCGCCCGGCGCCGGGCCCCCGCCCATCGATGGGCTCGCCGAGCGCGCAGCGAAGGTCGGCCAGGAGAGCGTCGCCGGCCTTGGCGCTGGCGCACAGGAAGAGCACCGCCCGCTCGCGGTGGGCGCGCACCAGCTCCGCGCCCACGACGGCCCGGGCGGAGCCCCGGAGCCCGGTCAGGCGCACCGGTCCGTCGCGCTCGCACACCCGGGTGGCCAGCGCAGCCAGGCTCTCCGCGTTGGCGCGATCTCGCTTCGGCATCACGCGCCCGGATTCTCTCTCGCACGCACCCGAGGGCGGAACGCACGAACGCCCCGACATCCCCACGTGGTGGGGGTGTCCGGGTCGCAGCTCGCTCGAACTGGGCGGGAGTCTACTGGCGGCTCACTCCGCGGCAACCCGGTCCTTCCCGTCGAAGGGCGGCGTGTAGACGGCGTAGGCCACGGCGGGCGAATCGGCCAGGTTGCGGAAGGCGTGGACGGTGCCGCGCGGCACGTAGAGGATGGAGCCCGGGCCCAGGGGGCGGGTCTCCCCGCCAAGCGCGCCCAGAAGCATGGTGCCGTGGCCCCGGAGGATCACCACCAGCAGGTCGTGGCGGTCGTGCCGATGAGGCTGCTCGCCGTTCCGGATGGCGACGACGTGATGACTCGTGCGCGCGTCCCGCCCCAGCTCGACGACCGCGATGTTCTGGTCCGGTGCGAGCATCGGGCGCGCGGCCACCTCGTCGAGTGCCACGGTGATCCGCCCGTCCGGTAGCAAGGCGTCCAGCACCGGCGCGGCTTGCTCTCCGGCGGTGGCGATGGGTGTCGAGGTCCCCAGGATCGTCGCCGCGATCCAGAACGTGGCAATGCGCATGGCCGTCCCTCCTGTCGATCAGCAAATCTGCTCGAGAAGCTCCACGGTCCGGCGCGCCAGCTCCGCGGTGCCGTGGTGCTTCTCCAGGTGCCCGCGGGCTGCCTGGCCCAGCCGCTGGCTCCGCTCGGGATCGCGCACGAGCGCTTCCACCGCTGCCGCCAATACTCCCGCATCCGCGCCCGCAGGCAGCAGCACCGCCTCGGCGTCGTCGCCGAGACCCCCGGCGGCCCCGGCGACCGCGACGATCGGGCGGGCGGCCTCCATGTAGTTCAGGAGCTTCACGGGGAAGCCGCCGGCCCGCTGGCGCGGCGCGACCAGCACGCCGGCCGCGAAGGCCAGGGTGCGCATCTCCTCGAAGCAGCCGACCTCGACACAGCGGAGGCCCGGGAGGGCGTCGGCGCCGCGCCGGTCGTGGGTGGCGGCCACGATTGGCACGGCGCTGATCCGCGCCGCCCCGGCCAGGAGATCGAGGTCCTGATACGGGTCGAGGTTGCCGCAGTAGAGGGCGAAGTGTCCCGGCCGGAGCCCGAGTCGCGCGCAGGCCTCCGCTCCGCGTGCCGGGTCTGGAGCCGGCATGGGGTCGAGGCCGGGCGGCAGCCTCACGACGGGTCCGCGCGCCACCGCGCCGAGCCGGCGTTGGGTCTCCTCGCTGAGTGCGATCACCGCGTCCGCCCGGCGCGCGAGCGTGCGGTCGATGGCGCCTCCGGCGGAGTCGAGGGCCGACGACCATCGGGCCGGCCCGTAGGACTGGAGCTCGTCGCACCAGAGCGTGTGCACCACGTACACCGTGGGCACCCGAGTGAACGGACGCGCGGCCAGGGCCACGGCGGCTGCCTCGGCGTTGTGGGCGAGCGCGACGTCGAAGCGCAGCCGCCGGTGCTCGGCGAGGTAGGTGTGCAGGAGCGCCGCGTCCGCCGCCGGCTTCGCCCAGGAGAATCCCGACCGCAGCAGACTCGGCGCGGGCCGGGCGCGCAGCAGCGGAACGCCCTGCGGAGGATCGCCTTCGCCCCTCGCGTAGGTGATCAGCGTGGGCCGGGCGCCCACCTCGATCAGCGCCCGCGCCTGTGCCGCGGCGTAGACCTGGGAGCCCTGCGGATAGGGGAACGGGAACGCGCCGATCACCGCGACGCGCACGGCGCCCTCAGCGGAGCTCGCGATAGAGGGTGAAGAGCTCGACCACGGCGCGCACGATCACCCGCGGCCGGGCGCCGCTCTGCTGGCCGTGGCGCCGGCGGCGGTGGCTGACCGGCACCTGGTGGATGCGGTAGCCGGAGCTGGCCGCGCGAGCGAGGATCTCGGTGTTGACGAAGGCGCCGATCGACGCGATCTCGATCGACTCGATCACCCGACGATGGAACACCTTGAAGGCGCAGTCGATGTCGCGCACGCGCAGGCCGAAGAGCACGCGCACGCCCAGGCCCCAGACACGGGCGATGATGCGCCGCGGCCAGGGGTCGCGCCGGGGCGAGCGATAGCCGGCCACGATGTCGAACTCGTCGGCGTGCTCGAGGAGCTTCTCCAGCTCGGCCAGGTCGAACTGCAGGTCCGCGTCGCTGAAGAAGACCAGCTCGCCGCGCGCCTCGCGCAGGCCCGAGCGCAGCGCTGCGCCATAGCCGAGGTTCGACGGGTGGCGAACCACGCGGACGCGCGCATTCGCGGCGCACCAGGTGTCGATGATCTCGGCGCTGCGATCGCGCGAGCCGTCGTCTACCACGACGATCTCGAAGTTCGGGTCCAGGCGCGTTCCGATCTCGAGCGCCGTCCGCAGCAGCGAGCCGATGTTGGCCTCCTCGTCGAAGACCGGGAAGACCAGCGAGAGGCCGGGCGTCTCCAGAAGGGGAATGGAGTCGGCGAGGGGCTGACTCACTCGAGATACCCGAGGGCCCGGAGCCGCGAGGCCACGAGTTCTTCCTCCTCGGCGGAGTAGGCCCGGCGGGCCGGGGACAGGACGCGCCCGTCGGGCTCCGCGGCGTCCCGCCACGGAATACCCATGGTCTCGAGCAGCGTCGGTGCGGAGTCCACCAGGCGAGGCGCGTCACCGGTGGGCGCGGGTGCGCCGGGACCGACGGCGATCCACACGCCGTGCGGCCGGTGAGTTCCGTTCATGCCGCGGCCGCGCCCCCCTGCCAGCTCGTCGTCCTCCAGGGTCCGGATCGAGCCGACGCCGGAAGCATCGCTCCAGGGCGTCGACACCAGGGAGAGACCGTAGCCCGCATCCAGGGCCAGCTCGACGACCACGTCGGGCGCGCGCCGGGCGAAGGGCCCGCGGTAGACCTCCTCGTGCCGCCGGGCCGTGGCCACCACCGGTCCGCCCCCGCTCGTGGGGAGCTTCCAGTCGAGGAGGGCGTCGATCAGCTCGTCCCGGACGCGCTCGTAGTCGCCCGGGGCGACGCAGCCGCGGGCCTCGCGGCCGCGCAGGTTGATCCACACGCCGGGGAAGGTGTTGGCCTCCTCGGAGAAGGCCGCCGTGCGGCGCCAGTCCATGCCGCCGAAGCGGACTGCGCTCTCCACACGCGCGGCCGCGCCCCGCGCCCGGCGGAAGAGGGCCTGGGCCGCGCGGGGCGGAAGCGCGCGCAGGGCGACGCTGCGCGCCGCTCGAGCCCAGGCGTCCGCACCCCCACCCCAGCCCGAGAAACCGCTTCCCGCCTCGCGTTCGAGGAGACCTCGTTCCCGGAGGAAGCGATTCAGGTGCACCACCCGGCGCGAAGCACCGCCCATCCCGTGGTCCGAGACCACGATGCAGGCGGCGTCCTCGCCGAAGGCGCGGCGCAGCTCGCCGCAGGCGGCGTCGAGCTTCTCGTACACCGCCGCCACCGCGCCTCGCCGCGCTTCGCTGGCGTTCGGGTCGTGCCGCGGCGACGCGGGATCGTGGTCCCGCCAGTAGTGGTGGCCCACCGTGTCGCTCTCGGAGAAGACGACGCTCATCAGGTCCGGCGCCTCGCCGCGCGCGCGCATGCGGCGCAGCGCCGCCAGCGCGAAGCGCGTCTTGCGCTCGACCCTGGACAGCAGGGTCTCGACCGCGCGCTCGTGGAAGTCGGCATCGCGCGCGCTCTCGTCGAGATCGGGCCGCATCCACGGTCCCACCTCGGCGGCGATCTCCCGGTAGAGAGCCGGGTCGCTCGCAGAGCGGGCGTCGGTTCCGGTCGAGACCGGCGCGTCGAAGCCGCACACCGCGAGTCCGCGCAGCGGCTCGGGCGGGAACGTGGCGGGCATGCCCAGCGAGAGCACTCGGCCGCCCGCGCGCGACACCCGCGCGAACAGCGATGCGCCGGCCCGGTCGGTGGCGTTCACGAAGCGCACCCGGTAGGCGCCCTCGATCTTCTGGGTGAAGTCGAAGACGCCGTGCCGGCCCGGCTCGAGCCCCGTCATGAACGACGACCAGGCCGGGAAGGTCACCGGCGGGCAGGTGCTCTCGAGCGGAGCCCAGTTTCGGGAACTGCAGCGGGGACTGCCGGAGTCCTCCTGCATCCAGCGTCCCAGGTGCGGGAGCCGACCTGCGCGCACCAGCGGCTGGATGACGTCGAAGCTCGCGCCGTCGAGGGCGAGGACCAGCACCGGAGCCAGCTCCGGGGAAGGGGGGCTCGGCTGGCTCGGCTGGCGCGGCAACGGGGAGCTACTCCAGATGGTCGATGATGGCGCGCGTGATCTGGTCGAGG
>JAPUKG010000041.1 GCA_027295775.1 Pseudomonadota bacterium | reverse complement strand
GGGCGTCTCCCGCGAGGCCCTCGCCCGCCTCGATGCCAGCCCGGCCTCCTCCGTCTGGATCGGCGGCATCGAGGCCAAGCCGAACCCCGCCAGCGTCACGCTGCGCACCGTCACCCCGGAGACGGCGGCCCCCTACACCGTTTCGCACACCACCGCCCTGCTGCTCGCCGCCCGAATCGCGGACGCGGTCCAGAGCGGCGCGGTCGGCGACCTCGCGGCGGTCCCGGCCGCGGTCGGCGAGGCCCTCGCCCTGGAGCAGCAGGCGCAAGAGTTGGCGGTGGCCTGGAAGGATAGCCCCGCCCTTGTCGCCGTCGGCGCCGGTCCCCAGGAGCCCAGCGCGCACGAGGCCGGCATCAAGATCGACGAGGCCGCCTGGATGCGCACAAAGGGCTACGGAATGGAGTACTTCCTCCACGGCCCCCAGGCCCAGGTGCAGCCCGGCGACGGCCTGATCGTCTTCGCCACCCCCGGCGCAGGCTTGGCACGCAGCCTCGAAGTCGCCCAGTTCGGCCTCGATGTCGGCGCGCCCGTGGCCTGGATCGCCCCCCTGCCCGGACCGAAGGGCGTCGTCGACTTCGTGGTCCCCGACGTCGGTGAGCAGCTCGCGCCCATCGTCCAGGTCGTCGCAACACAGCTCATCGCCGTCCACCTCGCCAGCCAACGGGATCTCGACGCCGACAAGTTCCGCCTCGACGATCCGCCATTCCGCGCCGCGTTCGAGCGCTACACCCTCTAGGGCTCGGGCGGGCGCCGTCGCGAGAGCCAGACCCGGTAGCTCACTCCACCCAGGATCAGGGCACCGGCCATCCCACCCACCGCCGCCCAGACCCAGGCCGGAATTTCGTCGTCGTCGTCCGGCGCGCTCTGCACCGGGTGCCCCGTCGAGTGCGCGAACTCCGCCTCGCGCACTGCGGGCGTGCCGCCTTCGTCCCCTTCATCCACGACACCCGCGTCGGGCCCAGCGAGCACCCCAGGCACGATCAGGAGCAGCGCCAGCAAAGCGGCCACGACGGCGAGGGGACGAGTGAGGAATCGCATGTGCGCCATTGTCGGGCTCACCGTCCTGATGCGGTAGGCCCGGTAGCCGCGCGCACCTGAGCGGGATGCTGGACGCGGGCCGCGCAGCGCCGATAGCCTCGCTCTATGACTCAACAACGAGAGCAGAAGCGGCGCGCACGCAAGTCGCAGATCGCCACCTTCGCCCGCCCCGACGCCGACACGTTCGTACTGCGGACCTTTTGGTCCCCGCTTCCAAGCTGGATCTACGGCACCGGCTCGGCCGCGATCTTCGCCGGCATCGCCGCGCTCGCGGGACTCGCCACCGGCAGTAGTGGCTCCGATATCCAGACCGTCGCCCTCTTCGCCGCCGTCGTCGGCTACTTCGCGGGCGCGATCGGCTGGGCGATCGTGGGCGTGGCGGGCGGCGACCGTCTCGAAGTCAGCTTCAATCGCCGTGAGGACATCGGCCACGTCGAGCAATCGCTGTTCTGGATCTGGCGGCGCAGCTGGACCTTCGAGCTCGACGAGATCTCCCGCCTCCACGTCTGGGCCAAGCGGGGCCGCTTCCTCTTCAAGCTCTCGCGGACGGAGATCGTCGATCTGACCTTCGCCAACGACGACGAGAGCGCCAAACTCGGCCTGCTCAACCTCGGCCGCTACCCCACCGAAATCGAAGGCATGGAGGTGGGCACGGAGCTGAAGAACTTCCTCGACATCCCCATCTCCCGCAATCCGCCCGAGAAGTAGCGTTGACCATCTCCACCGCGGAGACCATCGAGCGCTTCCGCGAACGAGCCGTCACGCTCCCCCCTTGGCTCCAGGCCCACATCGGCCGCGTCGTTTCCGAAGGCCGCCGCCTCGCCCAGATCCATGAGATCGACGTCAAACGCGTCCAGGCCGGCGCCTGGGGCCACGATCTCCACCGCGCGGACCGTGTCGACCAACTGCTGGCCGGCGCCACCCAGTTCGGCCTGGAGCCCAGCTTGGAAGAACAGACTGCCCCCATCCTCCTCCACGGCCCCCTCGCCGCCGCCGAGGCGGAGCAGGCCTGGGGCCTCACCGACCCTGACATCCTCGAAGCGATCCGCTGGCACACCGTCGCCCGCCCCAACCTCTCGGCCGTCGCCCTCGCCGTCTTCGTCGCCGACAAGATCGAGCCGCAGAAGATCGAAGCCAACCCGGCCCTCTTGCCCATCCGCGCGCTCGCCCAGCACGACCTCCACACCGCCATGGCGGCCCTGCTCGATCAGATCCTCCTGGCCCAGATCGCCAACGGCCTCGTCGTCCATCCCGCTACGGCGCGGGCCCGCACGCACTACCTCGCCGAACTCGCGCGGCGGCCGCCCGCGGGGAGCGGCTAGACCCAGCAGCGGCAGTAGAACACCTGTGCGTGTATAGTTGGCCGCATGGATGAGAACCCATCCGACTCCCCTCCGGACGACGCCCCGGACGACACTCCAGCCCCAGACGAGATCCCGTCTCCGTCCGACGAGAATCCCGACCCCAGCTCCGAGATCGAGCTGCACGATCTACCGGACAACTCCGGGCTTCGTCTGATCGGCGCCGCCGAGGGCGAGGAAGACCGCGTCGACCGCTCTCTCCGGCCCTCCCGGCTCGACGAGTTCGTCGGCCAAGCCGCCGTCAAAGAGGCCCTCGACATCGCGATCAGCGCTGCCCAGGAGCGCCGCGAACCGCTCGACCACGCCCTCTTCTACGGACCACCCGGGCT
>JAPUKG010000409.1 GCA_027295775.1 Pseudomonadota bacterium | reverse complement strand
CGCGCTGCACGCGGTGGCCGAGATCCAGAAGATTGGCGGCGTGGCGGCCTTCGTCGACGCGGAGCACGCGCTCGACATCGGCTATGCCCGGCGACTGGGCGTGAAGGTCGAGGACCTGCTGGTCTCCCAGCCCGACACCGGTGAGCAGGCCCTCGAGATCGTCGACATGCTGCTGCGCTCCGGCGCGATCGACGTGGTCGTGATCGACTCTGTCGCGGCGCTCACGCCCATCTCGCCCTCGATCTCGGCGCGGCTGATGAGCCAGGCCCTGCGCAAGCTCACCGGCAGCGTCTCCAAGTCGAACGCTACCGTGATCTTCATCAACCAGATCCGCATGAAGATCGGCGTCATGTTCGGGAATCCCGAGACGACCACCGGCGGCAACGCGCTCAAGTTCTATGCATCGATCCGGCTCGACGTGCGCCGCATCGGCGCCCTGAAAGACGGCGACGAGGTCGTCGGCAACCGCACCCGGGTGAAGGTGGTGAAGAACAAGGTCGCGCCGCCCTTCCGGCAGGCCGAGTTCGACATCCTCTACAACCAGGGCATCTCCCTGGAGGGCGACCTGCTCGACCTCGGCGTCGAGGCCGGCTTCGTGGAGAAGAGCGGCGCCTGGTACTCCTACAACGACGAGCGCATCGGCCAGGGCCGCGAGAACGCGCGCAAGTTCATGCTCGAGAACCCCGACGTCCGGGATCGTCTGGCCGACGCTGTCTACGCCCACCACGGCCTGAAGCGCGGGGTGCTCGCGCAGCCGGAGGGCCAGCCGGAGAGCAAGGAGAGCCCGCCGGAGAGCGAGCCGCCGGCGGAGGAGGCCCCGCTGGACGCCTGATCGTCTGGCGGGCGCGAGCAGCGAGGCCTTGCGAGGCAAAGCCTCGCGGAAAGCCGAGCGAACTGGGGTGGCCCGGGCTTTGCCCGGGCCGCGACCATCGCGTTAGAGCGGCTCGAGCGCCGGAGCCGGTGCGGCGGGCGGCTCCAAGGCCGGTCCTTCGCCCGCGTAGCCCACCGCCGTCACATCGATCCGCGACAGCGGCGTCTCGACCGGGAACGGCGCGACGACCAGCTTCAGCGATGCGCCCAGGTAGTCGCGCGCGATCAGGGTCGTGCGGCCGTCCGGGGCGATCCGAAGCTGGTAAGCCGAGCCCGGATCTCCGCCGGCGGCGGCCAGCGTCTCCTCGAGATCGCGTACGTAGCCCCGCATCGCGGCGCGCAGCTGCGGCAGCGGCACCCGGCGCGTCTGTGCACATACCCCGGCCGCCCGCGCATCGTCGAGCCGCTTCCACTTGCCGTTGGTCAGATGAATCGCGAGCGCGTGACAGCCACCGTCCACATAGCGGAGGTCGACGCCCACCTCTCCGTCTGCCGTGATCCGGTAGTGGGGCCGTCCGTACTGGCCCGCCGGGCCACAGGACTCGCCCGGCAACGGGATGACGAACTCCTCGCCCGCGGATGTCTGCGTGTGCAGCTCGGAGCTGGCGAGGCCGGTCAACGGATCGAGGGAGCGAACGACCTGGAAGGAGCGCCCCAGCCAGCGGGCATCCCCCTCGTCGTTCAGCTCGGACGCCAGCACCGGCAGAATCCGCTCACCTGCGTTGCTCGGCGCGCGGTGGGCCGGCGGCGTGGCGCCGCGCCATACGACTTCGGAGCCGCTCCCCGCCGCTCCGAGTGACGAGGGAGCGAGCGCGCGATCGAGCGCGTCGCCCGGCTCCCACAAGATGAGCTCGCCGCCGGACGCCCAGGCGAGCCGGCGCGCGCGGGTGCCGTCGGCCTCGGCCGGTGCAGCCAGCCGGGCCACCCGCCGGGAATCCGATTCGAGAGCCACGACCTCGATGCTGCGTCGTCCGGCCTGCTCGATTCCGATGGCCAGGCGTGCGCCGCCCGGGGCAAGCGCCAGGTCGACGACCGGCCCGGTGCAGTTTTCTCCAACGCCGAAGATCCGGCGTGCCTCGAGCAGCCGCTTGAGCGGGCGCTCGTCGGCCATGCGCCCCTTGCGTCCATCTCGCGGATACAGGGCACGCCAAGCGGCGAGATACTCCGGAGCCTCGCTGGGCCGGGCCGCGACCGGGCGGCACGAGGCGCGTCGCTCCGCTTCGTCCCGGCTGGGGGTGAGCCGCAGCGTGAGGAATCGGCCGCCCACTCGCTCCGGTGCGCCGCAGCGGTAGCCCGGCTTCATCACACCGACGACTCGCGCCTCGGTGCGAATCATCGGCCAGGCCGTGAGCCCGGGCGTGGCCGCGCGAGCGATCCGGAAGCGCCCGGATCCGTCCGTGACGGCCTCCCGGTGCCTCAGCAGGTCCCGGTCCGGCAGCAGCTCGCCGTGGCGCGCGTCGAAGCGCACCACCACCACGGCGTCCTGGAGCGGCTTTCCGGTCTTCTCATCCAGCACCTGACCCGCAACCGGGGGCAGGAGGTGCATCGGCAGCGGGACGCATGCCACGGACGGCAGCGCCAGCAGCGCCAGGCACGACCCCCGTCGGATCAGCGACCGGACCTCCGCGGTCATCTGCGGCCTCCCCCCCCCCCCGCCCCGGAATCGGTGGTGTGGCA